>JAKIVC010000047.1 GCA_021647245.1 Gammaproteobacteria bacterium | reverse complement strand
GGTAGCATTTTCTTCAGTACGGTCTCTTTTCGTTCTTTTGGATAACTCATTTATGCCTCGTTTTGCCCACGCTCGATGATTATTGAAGTTTATTCTAACGGATGGGCAACTATGCTGACAGAGGGGGGAGGCGAGATGGCACAAGACATCGAAGCCACGTGATCTAACGGCCGCCGTAAATGATGCGGCAGTGCAGGGAAAGTTCATGCTCTTATCTGGGGAGATCTGCTTAACATGCAATCGGCAGATAACCAGTGAGGCCACTGGTGGATCAAGCCTTGGCTTATCAGTTCCCATCGACTGATAAGAGCGAAATAGATGGAAACCGATAGCGCCTACAGGGGTAACTCTGTAGGTGATTAAGCAGAAGTCAGCAGACGGCATAGTAGCCAAACGCCCATCGTAATGGTTGGGACACGGTGAAGGCCTGAACTTGAAGATCAGTGAGGAGCCTGGAATAAAAGGGGTGTGCGGCCGAGCAAGGTCGATATTTCCAACGGGTGTATCAAGGGGGTCAAGTATAATACTAACTGTTTATCTATATCAGGCTGACAAACTAAGCTCTTATTTTCTTCTAATCACCTCTTCATTTTTACCTGGTCGCTGGAATATTTATTGTGCGCCTCAATCTTAAGTGAACAGTGAGTAGTCGTATAACCAAGGATAGGCTATACAACCAAAGAGTTAATATTGTATTTGTCCCCTTTTTATTCAGCGTCATTGCTATCAATCTCCAAGCGGTTATTGTCCAGTGTGGTGGCCCTAATAGAGCAGGGGTGCGCTGTTTGATGATGGAGGCTTGGTGGTTGTATTTGTTGAGTCTTGCAGTTTGAACGCCTACAAAAATGCTTTTTTGGCTGTATTGGGCTTGTAAGGTAGAATATGCGTGCTGCGTTTCATAATTCTCTAACCGAGGATTAGGGTTAACTGAACTGGACTTTATAAAAATGACAAACGGTACTCTCCACGACACTATCCGAGCCATTCGTTGGGCTGATGGTAAGTTACATCTGCTTGATCAACGCACATTACCGGGCGTGCAGGCGACACTCAGTTATGGCGGGGTGGCTGAGGTGGCCGATGCGATTCGCGATATGGTAGTGCGGGGTGCTCCCGCCATTGGTGTGACGGCCGCCTATGGTGTTGTGCTGTCGGCGCGGGCGCAGTTTTTGGCGGCAGGATCCGCCTGGCAATCGGCCATGCAGGGTGACCTTGAGCGGCTGGCACAATCACGCCCCACGGCCGTTAATCTGTTTTGGGCGATTGAGCGCATGCAGTCGCTGATTTCAACTCTGAACGGTGAAAACCCAGAACCCGCATTACTGAAAGAGGCGATGGCGATTCATGAGGAGGATATTGCCGCCAATCGTCGCATGGGTGAGCTGGGGTCGGCCTTGATTGAGTCGCCTTGTGCGGTGCTGACTCACTGTAATACGGGTTCTCTGGCGACTGCTGGCTATGGTACTGCGCTGGGGGTTATTCGCTCAGCTTATGCTGCAGGGAAGATATCGGAGGTATTTGCCGATGAGACACGCCCATGGTTGCAAGGTGCGCGGCTCACTGCATGGGAGTGTGTGCAAGATAATATTCCGGTTACTTTACTGGCAGATGGTGCGGCTGCACACTTGATGAAGCAGGGTGATATCAAGTGGGTGATTGTGGGCTCCGACCGTATTGCCGCGAATGGTGATGTGGCCAATAAAATTGGTACTTATCATGCGGCCATTGCGGCTAAGTATCATGGTATAAAATTTATGGTGGTTGCGCCCACCACAACAATTGATATGGAAATCAGTTGTGGTGATGAGATTCCCATTGAGATGCGCCCGGCTTCCGAGGTGTTAGGCTTGAACGGTCAAACCGTTGCCGCAGAGGGGGCTAAGGCGTGGAATCCATCATTTGATATTACCCCTGCATCTCTTGTAGATGCCATTGTTACTGAGCGCGGGGTGGTCTTAAATCCCGACCGTGAAAAAATGGCTATATTAATGAGTGGCTGCATGATGGGCAGCGATTAAAAAAGAGAGTTGTTCAGTGCTTTATGGTTGTGAGCGCCTCTGAATTTGATTCTGGGACGTTTTTTTTGATGTGCGGTACCCGTACCCATGTTCTCTATGTTAGTATCAAAGGAATAAATTTTGTTACTGTATCTTCTAAAAATAGACTAAACATATTGGGTAATAGGAATTAATGGATACATTTGCTAAAGAAGTTATTCCGGTCAATCTCGAAGATGAGATGAAGCAGTCTTACCTTGACTATGCCATGAGCGTCATCGTTGGACGTGCGCTGCCTGATGTGCGAGATGGCTTGAAGCCGGTTCATCGTCGCGTGCTCTATGCTATGTCGGTGCTGGGCAATGACTGGAACAAAGCGTATAAAAAGTCGGCACGCGTGGTGGGCGATGTTATTGGTAAATATCATCCTCATGGAGATACCGCCGTTTATGACACCATTGTACGCATGGCGCAGCCATTTTCACTGCGTTATATGCTGGTGGATGGTCAAGGTAACTTCGGTTCGGTAGATGGTGATTCACCCGCAGCGATGCGTTATACGGAAGTGCGTATGTCACGTATCGCTCATGAAATGCTGGCTGATCTTGATAAAGAGACGGTTGATTTCACCCCCAACTACGATGAAACCGAGCACGAGCCTGCGGTTTTTCCGGCAAGAATTCCCTGTTTGCTGATCAATGGTTCAGCGGGTATTGCGGTGGGTATGGCGACCAATATTCCACCACATAATCTCACCGAAGTGATTAACGCCTGTTTAGCGATTGTTGATAATCCTGAGATAGATATTGATGGTTTGATGGAGCATGTGCCGGGCCCGGATTTTCCAACCGCAGCCTTTATCAATGGTGCAAAGGGAATTCATGAGGCCTACCACACCGGTCGTGGCCGTATCTATGTGCGCTCGCGCAGTCATGTTGAGACGGCCAGCAATGGCAAGCAGTCGATTGTTGTGACCGAACTGCCATACCAAGTTAATAAAGCGCGCCTGTTAGAGAAAATTGCGGAGCTGGTTAAGGATAAAAAAATCGAGGGAATTACCGAGCTGCGTGATGAGTCTGATAAAGATGGTATGCGGATGGTCATTGAATTACGCCGGGGTGAGGTGGCTGAGGTGACATTGAATAACCTCTATCAGCAGACCCAGATGCAGAATGTATTCGGTATCAATATGGTCGCCTTGATAGATGGCCAGCCGCGAATCCTCAACCTGAAGCAGATTCTTGAGGCGTTTGTACGCCACCGCCGTGAAGTGGTAACCCGCCGCACGATCTTTGAACTAAGAAAAGCCCGTGAACGTGCTCATTTACTGGAAGGACTGGCGGTAGCACTGGCCAGTATTGATCCGATTATTGCTCTGATTAAAGCAGCCCCCAGCCCTGCGGAAGCGAAAGCACAACTGATCAGCACGCCATGGCTGGCCGGTGTGGTGCTGGATATGCTGCAACGTGCAGGCGCTGAGGCCTCGCGCCCCGACGGTCTGGCTAAAGAGTTTGGCTTGATTGGTGATTATTACCACCTTTCAGAAGCACAAGCACAAGCTATTCTTGACCTTCGTCTACACCGTTTGACAGGGCTTGAGCAAGATAAAATATTAAGCGAATACAAAGGGTTGATGGTTATTATTGAGGATTTACTTGATATTTTAGGCAGCCAAGTGCGCTTGATGCAAGTGATTCGCGATGAGCTATTGGCGATACGTGATCAATATGGCGATGAGCGTCGCACTGAAATACTACAGTCCCGCCTCAACCTTACTCTTGAAGATCTGATCACCGAAGAGGAGGTCGTGGTCACTCTCTCCCACGAAGGCTATGCCAAAGCACAACCGTTGACTGACTACCGTGCCCAGCGTCGCGGTGGCAAGGGTAAATCTGCCACCAGTATGAAAGAAGAGGATTTCATCGATAAACTCTTCATCGCCAATACCCACGACACGATTCTCTGTTTCTCCAGCCGTGGCCGGGTCTATTGGAAAAAAGTATATGAGTTGCCACAAGCAAGTCGTGCGGCCCGTGGTAAGCCGATTGTAAACTTGCTGCCACTGGAAGAGGGGGAGCGGATCAATGCCATTTTACCGATTCGTACCTTCGAAGAGGATAAGTTTATCTTTATGGCCACTTCAAGTGGTGTTGTTAAGAAGACATCACTGAAAAACTTCTCCCGCCCACGCAGTAACGGTATTATCGCCGTAGAGCTGCGTGAGGGAGATCAATTGATTGGTGTTGATATCACCGATGGCGAAAAAGATATCATGATGTTTGCCAGTAATGGCAAAGCGGTGCGCTTTAGTGAGAGTAAAGTCCGGGCAATGGGACGCACCGCTTGTGGTGTGCGCGGTATCAGGCTGGCGGAGGGTGAGCGCGTTATTTCACTGGTCATTGTCGAGCCGGGTTGTATTTTAACTGCGACCGAACATGGCTATGGCAAGCGTACCGCCATTGATGAGTACCCCTGTAAAGGGCGTGGCGGACAGGGCGTTATCTCCATCCAATCCTCAGAGCGTAATGGTGCTGTGGTGGGCGCGGTACTGGTCACCGATGAGGATGATCTAATGCTGATCAGCAATGCCGGGACACTGGTTCGCACCCCTGCCGCCGATGTCTCTACCATGAGTCGTAATACTCAAGGTGTGCGCCTTATCAGGCTGGCAAGTGATGAGTTGCTAGTCGGTGTTGAGCGAATTGTGGAGCCGCCAATGGATGACGATGAGGTAGCTGCCAGTGATGAAGCGCTTGAGTCTGACGGTGATGAAAGCTAATCTTTTAGATTAAAACTTCTTTGCAATGATTTGTATTTAGTAACTATTAGTTAACTATGAGTGATTAAAGTGTCCCGGGTTTACAATTTTAGTGCAGGGCCGGCTATGTTACCGCAAGCCGTTTTAGAGATTGCCCAGAGAGAGATGCTTGACTGGCATGGCTCCGGTATGTCGATCATGGAGATGAGCCATCGGGGTAAAGTGTTTACAGCGGTGGCCCAAAAAATGGCATCTGATCTGCGTGATGTGATGTCGATTCCTGATAACTACCAGGTACTCTTTTTACAGGGGGGGGCCTCCAGTCAGTTTGCAATGGTCCCTATGAACTTATTGCGTGGGAAATCGGTAGCCGATTATATCAACACCGGTGATTGGTCACGCAAGGCGATAGCCGAGGCACAGCGATTTTGCCGGGTTAATATTGTCGCCAGCACTGAAGAGAACAACTTTACCTCAGCACCTCCCCAGTCTCAGCTAAACTTTGACCCTGACGCTGCTTATGTACACTATGTACCGAATGAGACTATTCGCGGTGTTGAGTTCGATTACATTCCTGATACCGGTGATGTACCGCTGATCGCTGACATGTCATCCACCCTCTTGTCGCGCCCCGTTGATGTCTCACGGTTCGGGATGATCTATGCGGGGGCACAGAAAAATATTGGCCCTGCCGGTTTGACGCTGGTGATCATTCGTGATGATTTGCTGGGTGAGACGTTGGCCGCTACCCCGACGATGTTTGATTACAAGGTACATGCCGATAATGGCTCCATGTATAACACCCCACCGACGTATGGACTCTACCTGGCAGGATTGGTTTTTGCCTGGTTGAAAGAGCAGGGCGGCCTGCCCGCGATGGAGGAGCTGAACAGACGCAAAGCGGAAAAACTCTACCGGGCCATTGATGATGATTCGTTTTACACTAACCCGGTTACAAAAAGCCAACGCTCTTGGATGAATGTGCCCTTTATCCTGGCGAATTCCACGTTAGATGCGCTGTTTTTGCAAGGTGCTGAATCACAAGGGATGGTTGCCTTAAAAGGGCACCGCTCGGTGGGGGGGATGCGTGCAAGTATATACAATGCCATGCCCGAGGCCGGTGTTGATGCACTGATAGCTTTTATGGCGCAGTTTTCCCGGCAGCATGGCTAAGGAAGCTCCACACACGTCATGAATGTTTTGTGCTGGCTAAAATCGCCCTCATTTATCCAGATTTACTCAGCGCTTCTCTAATTAACTCAAGGTTCCCGTCATCACAATGAGCAACAACGAAGAGCAACTATCAAAAATCCGCCAAAAAATAGACTCTCTGGATATTCAAATTCAGGAGTTGATCAACCAGCGCGCCGCCTGTGCGGATGAGGTTGCACGGATTAAAGAGAGTGAAGGGTCAGAAAAAGCCATTTTTTACCGCCCTGAGCGTGAGGCACAGGTGCTGCGAGCGGTCAAAGCGCGCAACAAAGGGCCACTTGCTGCGGAGGAGATGGCTCGCCTGTTTCGTGAAATTATGTCAGCGTGTCTCGCGCATGAGTTGCCTATGCGTATCGGCTTTCTTGGCCCGGAAGGGACTTACACTCATGCGGCTGTGCTTAAACATTTCGGACACTCGGTTAAATGCCACCCACTCTCAACGATCGATGAAGTCTTTCGCGAGGTTGAGGCAGGTGCGGTCAATTATGGTGTAGTGCCCGTTGAAAACTCAACAGAAGGGGTGGTCAACCACACCCTTGATAGCTTTATGAACTCATCACTCTCTGTTTGCGGTGAGGTAGAGCTGCGTATTCATCACTGCCTGCTCTCTCTGGCAACCGACCGAAAAAATATCAAGCGCATCTATAGCCATCAGCAGTCATTGGCTCAATGCAGAGAGTGGCTGGATGCAAACATCTACTACGCAGAGCGTATAGCGGTTAGCAGCAATGCTGAAGCAGCTCGCTTGGCGGCTCAAGATAGTGAAGCAGCGGCAATTGCCAGTGCTACCGCAGCTGACATTTATAAGCTGAACGTGTTGGCCAGCAATATCGAAGATCACCCGGACAATACCACCCGCTTCTTGATTATCGGCAATCGCCCGGTGCCTGCAAGTGGCGATGATAAGACCTCTCTACTTGTTTCAACGGTCAATAAAGCCGGCTCACTGCACAGCCTGCTCTCTCCTTTTGTGAGGCACGGTATCTCAATGGCGCGTATTGAGTCCCGCCCCTCCCGACGTGCGGTATGGGAGTACGTCTTTTTTATTGATGTCAATGGCCACGCCGATGACCCAGATGTAGCTGCAGCACTTCGCGACCTGAATAAGGAAGCGGCCATGATGCGCCTGCTAGGCTCATATCCTAAAGCTGTATTATAGAATTTCCGGAATTTTTTATGTCGAATCGTTTTCAATCTTTTGACTCTATTGCTGTGCCCGGCGTTCAAGGGCTGAGTCCATATCAACCGGGTAAGCCCGAGAGCGAGCTGAAGCGTGAATATGGCCTTAAGCAGATTACCAAGCTGGCCTCCAATGAGAACCCGCTGGGTAGTAGTGCCAACGTAATCGAAGCCATTACCCAAGAGCTATCTCTGATTACCCGTTACCCCGATGGTGCGGGGTTTGAGTTAAAATCTGTCCTGGCTAAGCGTCATGGTGTCGCTATGGACACCATTACTCTCGGCAGCGGTTCAAGTGAAGTGATCGAGCTGGTAGCCCGTGTTTTTGTAGCACCTGGAGATGAGGTGATTTTTTCACAGCACGCCTTCGCAATGTATCCAATAATCACTCAGGCCGTGGGAGGTCAGGCTGTGGAAGTGCCGGCCTGTGAGTGGGGGCACGATCTTACAGCGATCGCGACGGCAATCAGTGAAAATACCCGTGTTATCTTTATCGCCAACCCCAACAACCCAACCGGCACCTGGCTTGGGCATGATGCGTTGCAGCGCTTTTTAGCTGAGGTGCCTGAGCGGGTTGTGGTGGTGATAGATGAAGCCTATTTCGAATATGCCACCGAAGCCGACACGGGCGCTAACGGTTACCCTGATGCAACGCAGTGGCTTGAAGTATTTCCTAATTTAGTGGTAACACGCACCTTTTCAAAGGCGTTTGGCTTGGCAGGGTTGCGGGTGGGTTATAGTCTATCAAGCCCGGTCATTGCCGACTTAATGAACCGCATTCGCCCCCCTTTTAATGTTAATACGCCTGCTCAGGTAGCCGCATTGGCGACACTTGACGACACACACTACCTGCAGAAAAGTCTGGCCGTTAATACCACAGGGATGCTGCAACTCACCGAGGCGTTTGAAAAGCGAGGTCTGGCGTATATTCCATCGATCGCTAACTTTGTCTCTGTAGAGGTGGGTGATCATGCGCGAGTGGTGTATGATGCGCTGCTGAAAAGAGGGGTTATTGTTCGCCCTGTTGCCAATTATGGTATGCCGCGCCATTTGCGTGTCAGCATCGGGACAGAACAAGAGAACAGACACTTCCTTAGTGCCCTGACGGCGGTACTGAGCGAAGAGATTGACACTTAATAGAGTCGAATAGATGATTATTATTATGAACAAGGGGTGCAGCGATGAACAGATCGCTGCCGTCGAGAAAAAAGTCGCTTCAGCGGGTTTGCAGCTCAATATTTCACGGGGTATTGAACGTACTGTGCTGGGGTTAATCGGTGACGAGCTGGTTATTGATAAAGAGCTGATTGAGATTTTACCCGGCGTGGAGAAGGTTATCCGCGTGATGAAGCCTTATAAAATCGTCTCCCGCGAATCACAAGCTGAAAACAGTGTCATCGACATTAAGGGTGTTAAGCTGGGTGGCAATCAGATTCAGATCATTGGTGGCCCCTGTTCAGTTGAAACACCACAACAGATGGAGGCCGCTGCTCAAGGTGTCGTCGATGCGGGTTGTAGGATGCTGCGTGGTGGCGCATTCAAACCACGCACCAGCCCCTATAGCTTTCAGGGTCTGGGGGTAGAGGGGCTTGAACTCATGCGTGCCGCCGCCGACAAGCATAATCTCCCCATGGTCACAGAGTTGATGGATGTGCGTCAGCTTGACTATTTTTTGCAATACAAAGTGGATGTTATTCAGATTGGCACACGAAATATGCAAAACTTTGACCTGCTTAAAGAGGTTGGGCGTTTGCAAGTTCCGGTTATTTTAAAACGCGGTATGTCGGCAACCATCAAGGAGTGGTTGATGTCTGCAGAGTACATTGCAGCCGGTGGCAATCACAATATTATTTTCTGTGAAAGGGGTGTGCGTAGTTTCGAGACGGCCTATCGGAACATGCTTGATGTCACCGCTATTCCAGTTTTGAAACGTGAAACGCATCTTCCCGTCATTGTCGACCCTAGTCATGCTGGTGGTAAAGCATGGATGGTGCCGGCATTGACACGAGCCGCCGTAGCGGCGGGTGCGGATGGCCTGTTGATCGAAATGCACCCAAAACCTTGCGATGCTTGGTGTGATGCTGATCAGGCATTAAGCCCACAAGAGCTGAAAGAGCTAGTGGAGGATGTTGGCGCAATAGCCAAAGTGCTTGGTCGAGAGTTGGGTTAAGCGCCACCATGCCAAAACTGATTCAACAATTAACGATTATTGGTGTTGGCCTGATTGGTGGCTCATTGGCTCGTGCACTGAAAGAAGCCAACGCCTGCGGTGAAGTGGTTGGCTGCGGGCGTAATGAGGCTGAGCTAAAAAAGGCGCAGCAGTTGGGTGTAATCGACCGCTACTCCCTTGACCCTGCTGAAGCCGTAGTGGGTGCTGATGTCGTGCTGTTAGCCGTTCCTTTAAGTGCTATGCGTAGCGTGATGAGTGCAATCGCACCCTCAATAAGTGAGACGACCATTCTAACTGATGTTGGCAGTGCCAAAGCCAGTGTCGTGAATGATGCGATGGCCGTATTTGGAAAAATTCCTGATAATTTTTTACCGGCTCACCCCATTGCAGGTACTGAAAAGAGCGGTGTTGAAGCCTCTTTCCCCGCGCTTTTTCAAAACCATAAAGTGATCCTAACCCCACTGAAAAACAGCAGCAAAGCGGCACTGAGCCGAGTGACCGCCATGTGGCAGTGCGCCGGTGCAGAGGTGGTTGAGATGAGCGTTGAACACCATGACCGTGTTCTCGCCGCCACCAGCCACCTGCCTCATATATTGGCCTATGCACTGGTTGGTTCGCTGGCTCGCATGGATGAAACAGACGAAATTTTTCAATATGCTGCCGGTGGTTTTCGTGATTTCACCCGAATCGCCTCAAGTGATGCTCAGATGTGGCATGACATCTGTCTTGCGAATCGTAAAGAGGTGTTAAATGTGCTGGAGCGCTTTCGTGATGACCTGGATGCGCTGACGGTGGCTTTTGAGGCGAATGATGGCGCGGCCGTTCTTGACTGTTTCTCCCGTGCCAAACGCGCCCGTGATCACTTCTCAACATTAATTGCAAAGTAAGCAGGTTGACCATAATGACTGTTAATACATTTCATGTTGCTCCGGGTGGAAAATTGAGTGGCGCTATCCGCGTGCCTGGCGATAAATCGATCTCACATCGCTCGATTATGTTTGGCTCGCTGGCAGAGGGTGTCACTGAGGTAAATGGTTTTCTGGAGGGCGAGGATGCACTGGCGACCTTACAGGCCTTTCGTGATATGGGGGTGCAGATTGAGGGGCCAAAAAATGGCCGTGTAGTCATTCATGGTGTGGGTATGAAGGGTTTGAAGTCGCCTGGAAAACCACTCGACATGGGCAACTCTGGAACATCTGTTCGCCTTTTATCTGGCCTGCTAGCGGGACACGGAATTGATGTCACCCTGGTGGGCGACAGCTCACTCTCAAAGCGCCCCATGCGCCGTGTAACCGCTCCCTTGGCAGAAATGGGCGCCGTGGTGGAGAGTAATGAACAAGGGACTCTGCCACTGCATATTAAGCCGAAGACACCCTTAAAAGGTATCGATTACGCGATGCCGATGGCCAGTGCTCAGGTAAAGTCATGCGTGTTACTGGCGGGGCTCTATGCCGAAGGTGATACCTGTGTTACCGAGCCAGCACCCACACGAGATCATACAGAGCGCATGTTACAAGCGTTTGGCTATGATGTTAGACGTAATGGAAACCGGGTTTGCCTCACCGGCGGTGGGCGTTTAACAGCATCCAACATTGAAGTGCCCGCAGATATCTCCTCCGCCACTTTTTTTATGGTGGGCGCATCAATAGCGCCAGGCTCTGATATTGTGCTTGAGCATGTCGGCATTAACCCAACCCGAATGGGTGTGATTAACATTCTTAAGGCCATGGGCGGAAATATCACCGTGCAAAATGAGCGCATGGTGGGTGGCGAGCCAGTTGCGGATATCAGGGTATGCTATGCCGACCTCAAGGGGATTGACATTCCACTTGATCAAGTGCCGCTGGCCATCGATGAGTTTCCCGCACTGTTTGTGGCGGCCGCATGTGCTAAGGGTGCAACCGTATTACGCGGTGCTGAAGAGTTGCGGGTAAAAGAGAGTGACCGTATTCAGGTCATGGCGGATGGGCTACAGATATTGGGCATCGATGCACAACCCACTCCAGACGGTATGGTTATTCAGGGTGGCCAAATGAGTGGTGGCACGGTAGAGAGCCATGAAGACCACCGCATTTCAATGTCATTTGTTATTGCGGCTTTACGGGCATCGGGCAACATCACCATTAACGACTGCTCTAATGTAAATACATCCTTTCCCAGCTTTGTTTCACTTGCTGCGAGCAGCGGTATAAAAATTAACGTATAATCCGCACGAATTTAAGGGGCAGTGTAGTGGCGGGGGCTACTGCATGATGAAAAGGGTAGGGGAATGACAGAATATTTTGGTAATTCAACGGTTCCGGTTATAGCCATCGATGGGCCAAGTGGTGCGGGTAAAGGCACCATTGGCCGTCGTCTGGCAGAACAGCTGGGTTTTGCTTTTTTAGATAGCGGGGCGCTTTATCGTCTTTCAGCACTTGCAGCCACTCATCACGGCATTTCACTGGAAGATGAAGAGTCAATCAGCACATTAGCGGCACACCTGGATGTTCAGTTCCGGTCCCACCCGGAAAATGGTGATGGCTTAATTCTTCTGGAAGGGGAGGATGTCAGTCACGCCATTCGAACCGAAGAGTGTGGGTTGGCCGCCTCTAAAGTCGCAGCACTTCCCTCTGTGCGTCAGGCATTACTACAGCGTCAGTGGGCATTTCGTGAGGCACCCGGCTTGGTGGCAGATGGTCGCGATATGGGTAGCGTGGTCTTTCCAGATGCGCCATTGAAGGTTTATTTGACCGCCACAGCAGAGGCGCGGGCACAGCGACGATACAATCAGTTGCTGGAAAAGGGCGGGACTGCTAAAATCGACGAGATTTTAAGTGACATCACCCAACGTGATGAGCAAGATCAACAGCGAACAGTGGCGCCACTACGTGCGTTGCCCGATGCTGTTTTGATTGATACAACCGATATGAACATTGATCAGGTCATTGAAAAACTAACTGGCTTATGCCGGGATCGTTTAGGGTTAGCTATTTAACATAGAGAGCTATAATAGTCGGTTTACTACGGTGGTAAACCATTTGTTTAACTAACGACGGCGTAAGCCGTAATCACACCGTCTCCTGTTTTAAGGAGGCAAGGAACTACACATGAGCGAAAGTTTCGCGGAGCTATTTGAAGAGAGCCAGAACAAAGTCAACATGGAATCAGGTGCCATTCTTGAAGGCATCATTGTCCATATCGGACCTGACGTTGTGGTGGTTAATGCAGGCCTGAAATCTGAAGGTGTTATCCCTGTAGAACAGTTTTATAACGAAAAAGGTGAACTCGACATCAGCGAAGGTGATGTTGTAGAGGTTGCACTGGACACTATCGAAGATGGTTTCGGTGAAACACGCCTTTCTCGTGAAAAAGCGCGTCGCGCACAAGCTTGGACCCGTCTGGAAAAAGCGTGTGAAGCGGGTGAAATTGTAACCGGTCTTATCTCAGGCCGTGTTAAAGGTGGCTTTACGGTTGAGTTGGGTGACATTCGTGCATTCCTCCCAGGCTCTCTGGTTGATGTGCGTCCAGTGCGCGATCCCAGCTATCTGGAAGGTAAAGACCTTGAATTCAAAGTTATTAAACTTGATCGCAAGCGCAATAACGTTGTCGTTTCGCGCCGTGCCGTTGTTGAGGCCGAGTCAAGTGAAGAGCGTGAAGAGCTGCTCAAGAGCCTGGAAGAGGGCAAGGTAGTTAAAGGTATCGTCAAGAACCTGACCGATTACGGCGCATTTATCGATCTGGGCGGTGTTGATGGCCTGCTGCATATTACCGATATGTCTTGGAAACGCATCAAACACCCCAGCGAGCTTATCAATGTAGGTGATGAAATCGACGTGCGCGTATTAAAGTTTGATCGTGAGCGCAATCGTGTTTCTCTTGGTATGAAGCAGCTTGGCGAAGATCCGTGGCAGGATGTTGCCCGTCGCTACCCTGTTAGCTCACGTCTGTTTGGTAAAGTGACCAACCTTGCTGACTACGGTTGCTTCATCGAGCTGGAAGAGGGTGTAGAGGGTTTGGTTCATGTTTCTGAAATGGATTGGACCAACAAGAATATCCACCCCTCTAAAGTTGTTCAGGTCGGCGACGAAGTAGAGGTTGTTGTTCTGGATCTGGATGAGGAGCGTCGTCGCATCTCACTCGGCATGAAACAGTGTCAGTCCAATCCTTGGGAAGCCTTCTCTGCAACCCATAACAAGGGTGATCAACTTGCGGGCAAGATCAAGTCAATTACTGACTTTGGTGTGTTTGTTGGTCTGGATGGTGGGATCGATGGTTTGGTTCATCTCTCAGATATCTCTTGGCATGAAACGGGTGAAGATGCGATTCGCAACTTCAAGAAGGGTGATGAAATTGATACCATGATCCTCTCTATCGATCCTGATCGTGAGCGTATCTCGCTGGGTATCAAGCAACTTGAAAAAGATCCGGTCTCTAACTTTGTTGCCGCACATCCGAAAGGAACGGTTGTTAATGGCGTCGTTAAAGAGGTAGAAGCTAAATCGGTGCTGATCGAGTTGGAAGAGGGTGTAGAGGGTACTTTGCGTGCGGCGGATATCTCGCGTGATCACATCGCTGATGCGAAAAGTGTCTTTAGTGTAGGTGATAAGGTTGAAGCGATGTGCATGGGCCTTGACCGTAAAAACCGCTCTATTTCACTCTCTATCAAAGCGAAAGACAATGAAGAAGAAGCGGTAGCAATGGAAGGCTTCAGCAAGCGCTCTGAATTATCAAACCCAACGCTGGGTGATTTGATTAAAGAGCAAATGCAAAAGTAATTCCTTTGTTCTGTATGGGGGGTGCACATGTTGTGCACCCCTCATTCTAACTGATGAGGATAAATGAAAATGACAAAATCCGAGTTGATTGAGATCATTTCTCGAAGCCAAACCCAGCTTGCTTATAAAGATGTTGAGCTATCTGTAAAGGCTTTAATCGAAAATATGGCCCAATCATTATCATCCGGCGACCGGATTGAAATTCGTGGATTTGGTAGTTTTTCTCTTCATTTCCGTCCACCAAGAGTGGGTAGAAACCCTAAGACGGGCGAATCTGTCTCTCTTGAAGGGAAATATGTTCCACACTTCAAACCCGGAAAAGAGTTGAGAGAGCGTGTTAATCAAGCAATCTCAAAATAACTTCTCCTAAGGTGCCTTTGATCAAGTCATGATTGTTTTACACTGGCTGGAATCAGCCTCATTAATTTCAAAAAATTGCACCAATAGCGTGACTATTATTGTGTATTTTGAAGTAAATGAGAGCAACGTCTCTCAGTCCAGATCCAACCAGACTTGATCAGAGCCTCCTTGATGAATTTAAAAAAAAGCGGCAGTGTTTATTAATAACCCTGCCGCTTTTTGTTTGAGGGGTAGTCACTATTCAGTGTATTTATACAGCTCGAGACAGGTGTTAAAATGAAACGCATAATCCTTTGGTTATTCATCATCCTGGTTGTTATATTTGGCATCAGCTTTAGTGTGTTGAATGCAGAGCTGGTGACGCTGGATTACTACTTCTCTAAAATTGAGGTTCCACTCTCCATTGTGGTGGTGACTTCACTGGCTTTTGGTATTTTGCTTGGAATTGCCACCAGTATATTGATTTCACTTAAAAACCGCCGTGAATTATCCCGCTTACGCAAAAAACTAAAAAACAAAGAGCTGGAAATCAGCAACATGCGAGCAATCCCGGTGCAGGACCTCCGCTAATTCATGCTATGGAACACCCTTTTTTTACTGTTACCTGTTGCTGCTGTCTCTGGTTGGTGGTTGGGCTGGTGCTCGGCAAAAAAAAGAGCCTCTTCAAAGTGTAAAAATCCATCTTCTGAATATTTCAAAGGACTCAACTACCTCATCAATGAGCAACCTGATCATGCCACATCCATTTTCCTCAAAGTGTTGGATGTCAATAGTGAAACCATTGAAGTGCACTATGCCCTCGCCAGCCTGTTCTTAAAACGTGGAGAGGTTGATAGAGCAATACATATTTATCAAAACTTACTCGCTCGCCCAACATTGAATAAACATCAGCGCAGTGAAACGCTCTACTATCTAGCTCAGGGGTATCTAAAAGCAGGCGTTTTAGATCGAGCTGAAGGTCTTTTAAATGATCTGGTCAATGATGCTGATTATGCTCTTCTCTCTTTGAAGTCACTGCTTAATATCTTTCAACAGCAGCGTGAATGGAGTAGTGCGATTGATGTGGCTAGGCGTTTACAAAAACGTGGTAGCCAAAACTATTCAGTACAGATTGCCCACTACTATTGTGAGTTAGCTGAACAGCAACCAACACAGTCGACAGCGCGGTCTCGTGCCCTTAAAGCCGCCTTATCCAGTGATCGAAATTGTGTTAGAGCAAGCCTAATGCAAGGAGATGGCTTGCTGGATTTAAAGCGCTATTCACAGGCGCTGAATACCTTCAAAAAAATTGAACAACAAGATGCCTCATTTATTTATGAAGCACTCCCGGCGATGCTTCATTGCTGGGAGTTGATGGAAAAACCGAAACAGGCGATGGCCTATTTAAACGCGCTAATGGCTCACTCACCATCACTTGCTGTTTTATCACTTTATGCCGAACTCGGCGTACGAATGGATGGGAGCGATGAGTTTAAGTCCCAGCTAAAAGAGTATGTGCTGCACTACCCTTCACTTCAGGGCGTGTTGACACTGTTGAAGGTTGAAGGAGTGTGCCAGCCTATTCTTGAAGACCGTGCGTTGATGAACTCAGGGTCATCCGCACTCAATTACCGCTGTAGCCAGTGCGGCTTTCAGGGACACTCACTTCATTGGCAGTGTCCAAGCTGCCAAACATGGGGGCAAATTCGTCGTATCAACGACATTGCTTGAGTTTTATCAGGGTTAAACCATTTTGGAGAAAGATCCATGTCCACCGTTCAGTGTGATCCTCAAATTATTGTCGCACTCGATTATGCAAGCGCAAAGTCGGCACGTGAAATGGTCGTACAACTCGACCCGACACGCTGTCGATTAAAAATTGGAAAAGAGCTGTTTACACGTGAGGGGCCACGTTTTATCGAAGAGTTGATCGGGCAGAGCTTTGATATTTTTCTCGATTTAAAATTTCATGATATTCCCAATACCACCGCCAAAGCGTGCCAAGCAGCGGCTGAGCTAGGTGTCTGGATGGTAAATGTACACGCGTCGGGTGGTCGGAAGATGATGTTAGCAGCGCGGGAGGCGATTGATCACTGCTCCCATCAACCGCTGCTGATTGCCGTTACCGTATTAACCAGCATGGCGCAAGGCGACCTTGTCGAGCTGGGCATTAATGTGACTCCTGCTGAACAGGTATCTCACCTTGCCTCACTGGCAGAGAGCGCCGGTATGGATGGCGTGGTCTGCTCACCACTGGAGCTTTCTATGCTGCGTATGCAGTGGCCCAGTGCTTCTTTGGTAACACCGGGAATTCGTCCTGAGTGGTCACAAAAAGGGGACCAGGTGAGGGTGATGACACCCGCTGAAGCAGTCGTACACGGCTCAAGTTATCTGGTGATTGGTCGCCCCATTACCGGTGCGGATGATCCGCTGCGGGCGCTTGAAAAAATAGAGCAGGAAATCGCTATGACTTAGCCCCTCACCGGTTACAATAAATGTATACTTCGGTATATATTTTTGACATAATCGCTTAAAAATTATGCTAAAAATACCGACACAGGTAATCATGGGCATTTTTTGTTGTAAAGGGGATGTAAAGGGATGCTGATTAACCGTTGTATTGCACTTGCTGCCGGATCGCTGCTGATATTAAGTAGTGCTCAGGCCGCAAAAGTATCGGACATTGCCAATACCAAACACAACCTCTCCATGACTTGGGGCGGTGAAGGCGCTGACCCCCGCACGGTGACCGCAACCTCTGAAGCACAAATCTGCGTCTTCTGCCACACCCCCCACGGCGCAGATACCAGCACCAATGCGCCACTGTGGAACCGCAGCCTGGAGGGGGGAGCTGGTTACACGGCTGTTTACAGTATGTATGACTCCAGCTCCATGGAAGCGACTCAGCTCTCCGGCGTGCCGTCAGCCCCCACCAGCTCCTCCAAGCTCTGCCTCTCCT
>JAKIVC010000046.1 GCA_021647245.1 Gammaproteobacteria bacterium | reverse complement strand
CATTATTCCAGAAGTCTTTTTTTATGGAATAATGATTGTCTAATACCATCGGACTTTATGTATTTACTCGTCAACAATCCATATTATGGATAATTAAGCTGGTGGCGAGTTAATACATAAAGTCTAGATAAGCTATCGAGCAGTTGACTTATCACACACCGATATCCATTGAGTTTGATTCTACATCAAACAATTTTAATTTACAGCATTACAGGAAATAAAGAGGCTGCAGAGGGGGTTGATTCACTCGTGCAAAGCGCTCAAAGTCTATTTATCGAGGAGTGGAATCCTTGCGCCGGCTGAAACTAAGGTGGATATGGTAAAATGCTGGGATTTTTTATTGTGATTGGTTTAGTATTAGTCCAAATTAAACATCATGATACGGGTGGCTTTTCACTGAAAATCCCCTTGGAAAATTAATATTAATGGAGGATAGGCAATGAGCAAGATTAAAATGGCACTCACTCTGGTTCCTGTAGGCCTGATGGCGCTGGTCGTGGGATGTTCGGGTGAATCACAGGTGAGCTTCAGTAAAGATGTGCAACCTATCCTGAATGATAACTGCCTCAAATGCCACGTTGAAGGGGGGGCGGGTTTTGTTAAAAATGGACTTAATATGACCTCTTACGAAAACCTGATGAAAGGTACTCATTTTGGCCCGGTTATCGATTCTGGTAGCAGTGTTTCAAGTACTTTGGTGCGGTTGATTAGCGGCAATGCCGATCCCTCCTTGAAAATGCCCCACGGCTCAGGTAACAAACCCCTGAGTGAGGGTGAGGTTAATACCATCAAAATGTGGATTGACCAAGGCGCCAAAAATAACTAATGGTGAGTCCATTTTTTATCCATTTTGCACAACTTTCCTTATCTGTTGATTCCACAGGAAGCATCCGCTCTTTCGCCCGTAATCACTGATACGGGATTTTTTTGGCTTTCCTGTGAAACCAACCCTCTGCGTGATCTTTGCTCAAATTCATGAGCGACTCGGGCTAGGAGGCTGTCGGACTGAGGTGATCGTAGCGAGGGAAAGCCATTTTGAGTCCATTTTTTTGATCGTTTGAGGCGAATATTGGGCATATTCAACGATAAGGATCGGAGAAAGGGGCCTGAGTGGCTTTTCCGCAGTCGATTCACCCTCAGTCCGACAGCCTCCTGATATGTATTAACTCGCAACTCATTATTCCAGAAGTCTTTTTTATGGAATAATGATTGTCTAATACCATCGGACTTTATGTATTTACTCGCCAACAATCCATATTATGGATAATTAAGCTGGTGGCGAGTTAATACATAAAGTCTAGTGTGGTAGATCTCGTTTTCGAGACACTATCTCTCCCCGTGCTTTTAATATTTCAGATTGTTCCATGCTCACCAACAGCCTTAGCTCTTGTTGTTTGTGGAGAAGATGTTTCGTGTGAAATTCAATCACAATATTTTTTATCTATTGCACGGAATAAATTTTGAAGTGGCGCGTTGTTTAGGGTGTAAGTTCACTTAAATTCAATGTACAGCTGGAGAGAGATCATGATGACCGTAATCGATAATAATCGCATCAATAGTGCGAAGCGCGCATTTGTTACACGCAATGTTGTACTGGATCAGATTCGTCTGCTGGATAGTGAGCCTACACAAATTAACAGTGGTGACCTGGTATTGGCGCGAGTGGAGAAGGTCGGTAATCATAAAGCATTGGAGTTAACCACTGGTCGCCGTTCAATTTTACATAAAGGTGATGAGGTTCTGGTGGCCTATGGTAACCGCTATGCGCCGGATCAATACGAGGCGGTAGTTCCTGAGGATATGGGGCGCTGCGACTTGGTAGCCGCCGGAGGGATTGCCTCTAAAGCCCTGAGCTGGAGCACCCGGATAAGAGCGCCTACCCGTATTAGACCCATCGGCCTGGTATGTGGGGCAGATGGTAAAGTGATTAATCTCTCCCGCTATAAAGTGGCAGAGCAGGTGGTGAGCGATACTCCCAAAGTGATTGCCGTGGTCGGTAGTAGTATGAATGCCGGTAAAACCACCACGGTGGTTAGCTTGGTGCGGGGTCTTACGCAAAAAGGTTATCGGGTGGGTGCCGTTAAAATTACCGGTACTGGAGCGGGTGGAGACCTATGGAAAATGCATGATGCGGGTGCTACCGAGGCAGTGGATTTTACCGATGCAGGCATCTCCAGTACCTTTATGACACCGTTGCCACAATTACACGAGGCGACTCACCGCCTGGTATCACACTTGGCTGCAAAACAGTGTGATGTGATTGTGATGGAGATCGCAGATGGTATTTATCAGCAAGAGAGTTCAGGGTTAATTCAAAGTTCGCAGATGCAAAATCTGGTGAATGGCTACGTTTATGCTGCGGATGGTTCTACCGGAGCTGCCGCCGGGGTTGCATGGCTACAGCGCTTTGGCTTGGTGTTGGGTGTTAGCGGTAAAGTGACTGCCTCACCGCTGGCCAGTCGTGAGGCTGAACAAGTGACGGGTTTGCCTTGTTACACCTCAGATGCCTTGGCTCAGGGAGAAGTGGCGGAGCAGTGGCTGCAAGCACTTGAAACTGAGGAGCTTTGCGAAGCACTATGAAGCTGCCGCTGCTATTCGCCGGACGGAGAAAGCAGTGGTTTGTCCGCTTGGTCAGTTTATCCATTATTGAAGCGTTGGCGCTGTTCGCGGTGGCGATGTTGTTCCGCGAGCTGCTGATTGTTTTGCATGCCAGCGGGCCAACCAGTCTGCCGGGGTACCTCTCTCTGGCTCTGGTGTTCAGTGCGGTGGTGATCGCACTGGCTCACTGGGGGGCGAACAGTATCTCGGAACGGTTGGGGATGGATTATAGTAATACGTTGCGCTTGGTGTTGCTGCGCAGCTGTGTGGTGGCGAGTGGTGGCGCACAACCACAACGCTTAGGTACCACCATGGCACGCATGATGGGTGATCTGTCGGCGGTGCGAGAGTGGGTCTCTCAGGGACTTGCCACAGCAATGGTCGCTACCGCTACCTTGGTAGCTAGCTTTGCGGGGCTGGCGGCCATCGATACACAGTTGGCTCTGCATATTGGGGTCGCTTGTCTGGTGTTTATGGCGCTATTGATACCGCCAGTGGCGTCCAAACTTTTTCAACTGGCACAAGAGCTGCGTCGTTTGCGTGGTAAGCTCTCTTCACAGTTGGGGGATCTGGTGCTGAGCGCCTCGACGGTGGCACATATGGGCCGCTATCGCAGTGAAGCGGGACGTGTGGATAAACAGAACCAGGCATTGATGCGTGCCAGTGTAGCGCGCACTCGGATTCTTAGCCTGCTTACCGCGTTAACAGTAATTGTGGTGCCAGCATCGGTGGCCTGGGTGAGCCTGTTGCTGGCTCGGGGCTATCCGTTACCTATGCAGCAACCCGGTTCATGGACTACGCTGTTGTTTACGCTTTCGCTGCTCTCTGTTTCGCTCACCGGGCTGGTGCGTAGTCTGGATCAGTTGATTAACTATATTGTTGCCCGTCGTCGTCTGTTGCAGCTGATGAAAACGGCTAAGCAGGCTCGGTTATCACGCCGTGGCCGCCGGGCGCTGCCCAGAGGTGAGCCGCTGGCAATTGATATTCGGTCACTGAGTCGTTCGGGCATACAGGTGACAGCTCCTCTGCATGCGCCGGCAGGCAGTACGGTGGCCCTGGTGGGTGCTTCTGGAACGGGCAAATCCCACCTGTTACGCCATTTTTTGCAGGCGAGTAACGGCATGGGTGAGGTGAGTATTGCCGGTTTAAAACTGCGTAAAATCGATTTGACCTCGCTGAGCAAGCGGGTGCACCTGGTGACACCAGAGTTTGCGTTGATGCGCGGCTCTCTATTGCGTAATTTGCGTTATGCGGCACCGATCAAGCGGCGTCGATTGCGCCATATCTGTCGCTTGTGTCAGCTCACGGGTACTGATGCCCGAGTGGCTCGCAAGCAACGTCTCGATCAGACAGGTAAGGATCTGCCTTCAGCATTGGCGGCAAGGGTTCGTCTGGCGCGAGCTCTCGCTTCTCGTCCCGGGCTGTTATTGGTGGATGATGCAGCATTTCTTTATGATCCACTGGCCCGAGAGGCGTTGCGAACAGTACAGGGGAAGTGCAAGCTGACACTGGTGATTGCAACGCCTGATATCCGCTGTGTCAATTATCTGCGCCCTGACGTGGTGTGGCAGATGGAAGAGGGCGATAAGGGCAGGCAGATTACCCCACAAAAAAACAATTTGACCCTGCTGTCGCCAAAACCAATTAAGAGAGTTTTGTACGATAGATAGTTATCTACACCTCGATTGGCGTATCGTTGCAGTTTCCCCACTCAGACCATGAGCCGTGATAGCCCCGCACTCTGGGGTACCCCAAAAACTTTAGGATGGCATACATTAGTGCAGAGCGATGGTGGCTCTGGCAGTGGACGATGATCTCATTTTCACGGTAGATGCGGCGCTCTGTCATAAGTGCCTCAAGCACGGTTGCCGACTTCAGGCGTAGGTCGTGCTGCGAATTAAAGGTGAGGCTCCAGTCCAGATTTTTCGCCCCCGGGATGTGACCACCTCGGGCTGCACGCAGGTCATCACCACAATATTCGGCGGGACTGCGGGCATCGAGAAGGGTTATTTTAGGGTCATTCAAGTGGGAAAGTATGTAGGCTTTGTCTGCAATTACCTCTGGGTTGGGGGTGAGCTTAAAGTGACTGGCGGGCCACGGGTTACACGCACTCTCCATCGGGTAGTTCCCGGCTTGCCAGGCACTACGGCCGCCATTGAGGATGGATATATTATTAAAGCCACAAGCGGCCAGAGTCCAGAGTAGACGAGCGGCTTTTCCACTCCCTTCAGCGTCATACACCACAATATGAGCATCGTTACGCAGGCCGATATTTGAAAACAGTGTTTGCAGTTGCTTGAAGTTGGGCAGTAGCCCTAAAATAGGCGGCTGCTGCCTGATGATTTGGGTGTAATCGAGGTGAGCAGCCCCCGCTATATGGCTTTCGCTATAGCGCTCGGGTGCCGACATATCAATGGTTTGTAACCGAGGGTTGTTGAGTTGGCTGGCGAGAGCATCTGCTTCGACAAAAGTAGCAAAGAGAGGTTGTGGCATTGTTTGGTTTCTCGTTTTATTATCCCGCTGCGTTTGCGACCTGCGCAGTTGATTTTCGAGCCAAGCGAATTTTCAATTTCATATTCCCCCCCGAGTGTGCATAACGAATGGTTGTCTCCTCACTGATCTCCCCCGCTTGGAAGAGGTCAAAGAGCGTATCATCCAGTGTTTGACTCATCTCTGAAGTATCTTTCTGGATGTACTCCTGGATTTTGTCTGTGGTCCCTCGACGAATCAGGTCAGCGGTGTGAGCGGTAAATGAGTGTATCTCATACGCTAGCACCTGTTTGCCGTTTTTTGCAGGCACCAGCTGTTGTAAAATGATGGTGCTGAGGTTGCCAGCCAAAGCAGTCAGAACCCGGGCGCGTCGCTCCTCCGGGAACATGGCAACCATGCGGTCAATGGCCTGGCTAACGCCGTTAGCGTGCATGGTGGATATGCAGAGGTGGCCGGTATCACTGAACTCCAGCAGTTTCTCCAATACAGCCGCTTCACGCACCTCACCGATCATCATTACATCCGGAGATTGACGCAGCACATTGACCAATCCTTGATGGTATGAGGTGGTGTCTACGCCGATTTCACGCTGGTTTACGATGCTGTCACCCGCCTCAAATATGTACTCTATGGGATCTTCCAGGGTGATGACATGGCAAAGGTCTTGCTCTGTGCGATGTTTAATCATCGAGGCTAATGTGGATGACTTCCCGGTACCCGCAGGCCCCACAATAAGTACCAGGCCATTATGCAACATCGATACTTTTTCCATCACCTGGGGGAGCCCCAGCTCGGTTATGCTGGGAATGCTGGAGGGGATCGCACGAATGACCATGGCAATTGAGTGGCGTTGTTTGAATATATTGATACGAAAACGTCCCACCTGGGGGAGCGATACACCGATGTTGATATCCGGGTTTTTCTGGAAGGCATCATAATGCTCCTCCATCATCAACAGACGTGACATTTTTTCAATTTTATCTGAACTGATGGCAGTGCCCACCGGAGGCTGTATTTTGCCAAGCACCCTGAAGGTGGCAGGACGATCGGCAGAAATGAAGAGATCAGATGCACCCATGGCAATCATCTGTTGCAGTAGTTTTGATAGTTGGTCCATATCGAATTCCGAGTTAGGTCATGACTCTTTTAAAGTAATCGCGAAGTAGTGGCTGATTGTACCCTAAGCTGCGATGTGGAGTAGAGGAGAAAACAATAAAAATGTGTCGGTGTTTATTTTACCCGGTTTCATTCGACAGGCAGTGGCTGTATGGCAGGTAACTGCTGGGGGTTTAATGAGTTTATACATTATTTTATTAAATATAATCAATAAGATATGGTATTTTTAAAGTGAGAAGTGCTTCACGGTTGTCATGCTTGTAAGTCGCTATAAATAGCACTCTCTGATGGGGAATGTTTTTTCTATCAGGGAGTTTAGTTAGCCCGAAGTGTGAAAGGATCACATTTATTCGGGCGTTATGTTAAGCATCAATGACACAGTATAGGAGATTGAACAATGAAAAATTTATTAAGCATCGCTGCACTTATACTCGCACTGACCCCGGTCGCTGTTTTCGCTGCTGAAAGTAGCTATTTTGAGAAGCTGGATACGGATAGTAATGGAGTAATCAGCGTCGATGAAGCATCGTCTGATTCTGTACTATCTAAAATATGGGATGATATTGATGGGGATAAAAGTGGTGTGTTGGAGTCTGCAGAATTTTCACGGTTTGAAGAGATGTTGAATAGCGATAGCTCACTCGAGGAGGCGATTAAAGTAGAGTAAAATCACCTTGTAAAGCCCCGATAAGGGGGTTCGTACCCCCCCCGCCTTCAGGCGATTGAGGTGCGGTTAATGATTGAAAGGGCTTGGGCCTTCGTTTTAGAGGGGGCAAATTAAGCTGTGTATTTTCACTTGTTTATGGCATTTCAGGGGGGACACTCCCTCTATCGTTCTGTAGCCACCGATACGGCGCTTGTTCGGAGGGCCCCTCTAAAAAAGCCAATCGCCCGCATGATTTTTGCGCAAACTTATAAAATATCCGGGTTGAATACAGCCCTAACCTCTACATATAAATATGTCTTCTATTTCATCCACTGAATTTCACAAGAAATAATTTCATGTCTTATGGGTGCGGCCTATTGTTGTCCATTTCACTATGAAACCAAATGCTTACACATTATATCGCTTTTCTATTTGGGGTTAGGGTGCTGAGAAGCTTTTGCATCCGTGTATCTATGGGTGCAAAGGTCTCACTGAAAGTATGGAGTCTTTCGTTTTAGGGGGCTTTGGGGGGGCGCTCTTTGCGCCGGTTGATGCTGCGCATAACCATTACTCGCCAAAGTAACTGGGTCGATAAGTAACCTAGAGTGGCAAGTATTGCTCCGGTCAAAAAACAGCCGAGTAACAGCGGTTCCATAACACCATTGAGGCTCTGTGCGAGCCACTCAAATGAAACCTCAAACTCAAGATTTTGCGGCGGTATCCCCATAAGCCAGGCACCCAGCCGATAAGCAGCGTAATACATTGCAGGCATGGTGATCGGGTTGCTTATCCAGACAACCGCCACTGCAATTGGCAGGTTGACGCGCAACCAAATCGCAGTGATGGCGGCCAGTAACATTTGAAACGGGAGAGGGATGTACATGATGAACAGGCCGACCGCAACGGCTTTGGAGACCGAGTGGCGGTTCAGATGCCACAAATTGGGGTCGTGCAGGTGACTACCCAGATGCTTAAGGTATTTATGTTTCTTAACCTCAGAGTGATGAGGTAACAGTCGTTTGATAAATTTCCGGGGCATCCTACTTACGTTTTTTATGGGTATAGGGGTAATAGTGCTAGCCTATTATCCATATTTTCTGATGGATCGGAACCATGTTGGCAAGGATTGCCTGTTTTTCTTTAGGTATTTTGATTTTACAGCAGTTTTCTCAGCTTCCGTCGGGGTACTGGTTGCTGCTGTTTGCGGTGGCTCTTTTGGCGCTCAAGTGGTGCAAACGCTTGCAATGGTCACTGTGGGTAATGTTGGGGATGTTGTGGTGTGCGGGGCATGCCGCATGGTGGCTGCATCAAGGGATTGATGATGCCCATGAAGGGCAGGATTTGCTGATCAGTGGTGAAGTTGCCTCGATTCCCGAGCCACGTGAACGTGGATTACGCTTTCTCTTCTCTGCTGATGCTCACCCGCAAATTACTCGGCCACTGGGGTTGATTCAACTCAATTGGTACGGTCAGGTGCCTGATCTGCAAATAGGAGAGCGCTGGCAACTTAAGGTGCGGTTGAAAAAACCTAATGGCTTTATGAATCCTGGCGGGTTTGATTACGAAGGGTGGCTGTTCCAGAAAAAAATACGTGCGAAAGGGTATGTGCGTAGTGGGAAAAATGACCGGGATGCCAATCAACGTTTAGCGGCAAGCCGTGGACACTGGGTGGATCGTTACCGTCATGGGGTAAGTGAAAAAATTGATCAGGCACTCCCAGAGAGTGAGTATGCCGGTATGATCAAAGCGCTCTCGATAGGTATGCGCCAGCAGATGAGCGACCCGCAGTGGCAGGTGCTTACCGCAACCGGCACTAATCACCTCATGGCGATCTCCGGGCTTCATATTGGGCTGGTGGCCGGGATGGCGATGTTGATTGTCGCGAGACTCTGGCGACTGTCGGCAGCACTCTGCTTGCGACTGCCCGCCAGGAAAGCGGCGGCAGTGGCGGGGTTGCTTGCCGCACTGTTTTATGCGGCCATGGCAGGCTTTGCTATTCCTACCCAACGCGCATTGATTATGCTAGCGGTGGCGCTGGGTGCGGTGTTGTTACAGCGCCAGATAGCGGTTGCACCCGTGTTGGCGCTGGCGTGGCTTGTGGTGCTGTTGATCGACCCATTTTCGACACTCTCAATGGGCTTTTGGCTCTCTTTTGCAGCCGTTGCCGTTATTGTCTACAGCATGGGCGGGCGCTCTCACACCCGTGGACTCATTTGGCGCTATGCTCGAATACATTGGATTATCGGCATTGGCTTAGCCCCGCTGCTGCTGTTTGCCTTTCTGCAAGTTCCACTCTACTCTTTTGTGGCTAATTTTATCGCCGTGCCGGTGATTGGTTTGCTGGTGGTTCCACTGGTGCTGCTGGCGGTGATATTGATGCCGCTGAGTAGTGTGCTGAGTGGTGGACTGCTTCTGGTGGTCAATCAACTCTTTCTGTGGCTATGGCCACTACTGCAGGCAATTGCAAATTGGCCGTTTGCACAGTGGACTCAGCAACAGCCGCCGCTATGGACACTGTTTTGTGCCTTGCTTGGTGTGTGCATACTGCTTGCTCCCCGTGGCTGGCCGGGGCGCTGGGTTGGCTTGTTGTGGATTGTACCGATCTTGCTGGTTCCGCTACCACGCCCGAGTGATGGCGAACTTTGGTTTACACTGCTTGATGTCGGGCAAGGGTTATCGGTAGTGGTCGAGACGGCTAATCACACTCTGATCTACGATGCCGGGGCTGCCAGTGGGCGGATGGATAGCTCAAAGATGGTGTTGCTGCCTTACCTGCGGTCACAGGGGATCTCCCGTGTTGACCGCCTAGTGGTTAGTCATGATGACAGGGATCACTCGGGTGGGGTGGCCTCACTACTTGAAGGGGTTGTGGTGGAGGAGCTTCTGACGCCGGATATTGAACGCTTTATGGATGACCGACACCGAAGCTGCCAGGCAGGTTATCAATGGGCATGGGATAGGGTTCAGTTTTCATTTCTTCACCCGCAAGAACCCACACAATGGCGAGGTGATAATAACCGTTCATGTGTGTTGCACATTCAATCTTCTGGTGGTGCTGTGTTGATTGTGGGTGATATTGAAAGACGAGTTGAGCAGCTGCTGGTGGATCAGTTTAGTGACAGCCTGGCGAGTGATATTTTGGTGGCGGGGCATCATGGCAGTAATAGCTCCTCATCTGCTCGCTTTATCGAAGCGGTTTCACCCCAGTATGTGCTTTATGCTACGGGTTATCGCAATCGATATCGATTTCCTCATGCAGATGTGATGCAGCGCTTTGCCGTGCAGCAGGTAAAACAGTTAAATAATGCTGAGAGTGGTGCTATACAGTTTAAGATTTCTCCCCAACAGGGTATCCTTGCAGTAGAAGAGTTTCGCTTGCGTATGAGGCGTTTGTGGCATCGCCATTGAAAAAGGGTATTTGTCGCATAGGGTTGTATCTACATTTTAATTTATCACCGTTTTAGGAGTATCTAGGTGCTAGAAATTATTAAGTCAGGTGGCTGGTTGATGTGGCCGATTATGTTGTGCTCTGTGTTGGCAATGGCGCTGATTGGAGAGCGTTTGTGGGCGCTGCGCAAGAGTCGCATCATCCCTGAACATCTGGTCGCTCAGATTTGGGGCTGGAAAAAATCGAAACAGCTGAATGCTGAAAAACTGGCCACGCTGCGTAAATCATCGGCTTTGGGTGCGGTGCTGTCTTCAGGCCTGGTCAATATGAACCACAGCCGCGAGGTGATGAAGGAGAGTATTGAAGAGACGGGGCGACATGTGGCGCACTCACTGGAACGTTATTTGACGACACTAGGCACCATCGCCTCAATTACACCGCTGCTTGGCCTGCTAGGAACGGTTGTCGGTATGATCAAAGTATTTAACGCCATTTTGCACGAAGGGGTGGGTGATCCGGGCGTGCTGGCCGGTGGTATTTCCGAGGCCTTGATAACCACGGCCGCCGGTTTGTCGGTAGCGATACCGACACTGATTTTTTATCGCTACTTCCGCGCTAAGGTCGATGCGTTAGTGATTGAAATGGAGCAGGAGTCTATCAAGCTGGTTGAGATCATCCATGGTGAGCGGGAGGCATCCAAACCATGAATTTTCGCCCACAAAAGAGCGAAGAGGTGGATGTTAACCTCACACCGCTGATTGATGTGGTGTTTCTGCTGCTGATCTTTTTTATGGTCTCGACCACCTTTCAAGATCAGTCGGAGATCAATATTCGTTTGCCGACTTCTTCTGAAGAGCCCAAAGAGATTCAGGTTGATAGTATCGATATTACGATTAATGCGCAGGGTCAGTTCTTTATTAATAACCGTCCACTGGTGAATGCTCAACTGGTCACTCTTAAACGCGCTATACAAGAAGTTGCCGGCAGTAACAAAGATCCGCTGGTGATTGTTAAGGCCGATGCAATGACGCCCCACCAGGCGGTTATTATGGCGATGGATGCCAGCCGTCAACTCGGCTTTGGCCGGCTCGCTTTTGCCACCATCCAAGATGAAAAGTAGTGAATGAATAATCCAAGCAATAACAACACCTCAGTCCATGTTTATCGTCGTCTTCTCGGCTATGTAAAGCCCTACTGGAAAGGGTTTGTTCTGGCAATCACCACTATGGTGGTGATTGCGGGAACGGAGGTCGGTTTTGTCGCCTTGATGAAGCCGCTACTGGACGGCAGTTTTGTGGAAAAAGATCCCGAAATCATCAAATGGATGCCCTTTCTGTTGGTGGGTATTTTTCTACTGCGCGGGGTGGCTGGTTTTATCTCAACTTACTGCATGACCTGGGTTGGGCGAAATGTTATTCGCGATCTGAGGATGTTGATGTTTGCCCACATTCTTCGCCTGCCCGTGAGTTACTTTGATACCCAGACCTCATCACACTTGACGGTAAGATTGATCAACCATGTGGAGCAGATCTATTCAGCATCAACTACTGTACTAACAGTGTTGGTAAAGGATAGTTTGACCGTGTTGGGGCTATTGGCATGGATGTTCTATCTCAACTGGCAACTGGCGATGGTGTTCCTGGTGATCGGCCCTATTATTGCGCTGGTGGTTGCGGTAATTAGTCGGCGCTTCCGAGTGATCAGTCGGAACATTCAAAACTCCATGGGTGATGTGTTGCATTCAGCGAAGGAGTCGGTGGAAGGGCAGCGGGTCGTTAAGATTTTTGGTGGACATGGGCACGAATATCAGACTTTCCACAAAAATGTTGAATACAACCGCCGCCAACATATGAAAATGGCCGTTGCCAACGCGATGAATGCGCCCTTGGTGCAGTTGATCGCCTCCTTTGCCTTGGCGGCGGTTATCTATATTGCGACCTCGGGTGACATGATGGAGGAGGTGAGTGTCGGTACCTTTATGTCTTTGATGGCGGCAATGATGCTGATGATGCCGGCACTCAAGCGACTAACCAATATCAATGCGCAATTGCAAGCGGGTATTGCGGCCTGTGAAAGTGTTTTTGAGGTGGTGGATGCCTCGGCAGAAGCGGATCATGGTGAGTTGAAGCTTGAGCGCTTAACGCAGGGTATTGAGTATCGCAAGGTGAGCTTTCATTACCCGGGGCAGGCTGAAAATGTGCTTAACGAAATCTCATTTGAGGCGAAACCCGGCGAAACCATCGCTTTTGTTGGTCGTTCAGGCTCTGGTAAATCGACTCTGGTGAGTCTGCTGCCCCGTTTCTACTCCGCCACCGAGGGTGAGGTGGTGGTTGATGGCCATCGGCTGGAGGCGTATCAACTGGAGTCTCTGCGAGACAGTATCGCCCTAGTGACCCAGCAAATAACGCTCTTTAATGACACCGTGGCGAACAACATTGCTTATGGTTCGCTGCGTGCGGCAACTCGGCAGGAGGTGGAGCAAGCAGCTGAAGCGGCCAACGCTATGGAATTTATCCGTAAATTGCCTGAGGGGTTAAACACGATGGTGGGTGAAAACGGTGTTTTGCTCTCAGGTGGTCAGCGTCAGCGCATCGCCATTGCCCGGGCGCTGTTAAAAAATGCTCCCATTCTGATTCTTGATGAGGCTACCTCGGCGCTGGATACTGAATCAGAACGCCTGGTTCAGCGGGCACTTGAGCAACTGATGAGCAACCGAACCACTTTGGTCATCGCACACCGACTCTCAACGATAGAGCAGGCCGACAAGATTGTTGTCATGGATGATGGCCGTATTGTTGAAAGTGGGACTCATCAGGCGCTGCTTGCACAGCAGGGCTATTATGCAAAACTGCATAAGTTACAGTTCCGTGATGCTGACTACTGATACGCAATGAATAAGATTGAAAATATTTGGTATGGCCAGTCGCCCTGGTGTTATCTGTTACTCCCTTTGTCAGCGCTATTTTGTCTGCTCTCAACGCTGAAACGGTGGGTCTACCGACTGGGTTTGATCAAGCCACAGCACGTTAATGTTCCCATCATTGTGATTGGCAATATCTCGGTTGGGGGCACTGGAAAAACACCGCTGGTTGTCTGGATGGTGGATCATTTGCGCTCACAGGGTTACAAGCCGGCAATCATTAGCCGTGGTTATGGCGGAAAAGCCAAAAAATGGCCGCAGCAGGTGCGTAGTGACAGTGACCCGCAGATGGTAGGGGACGAAACAGTGCTGCTTGCTCGCCGCTGTGGTTGCCCAGTCGCCGCCGCACCTCAGCGTATCAGTGCAGCGCGGGCACTGCTCAAACATGCTGACTGTGACATTATTATCTCTGATGATGGTTTGCAACACTATGATATGCATCGTGATCTTGAAGTTGTGGTGGTGGACGGGGTGCGGCGTTTCGGCAATGGCCACTGCCTGCCCGCAGGTCCGCTGCGTGAACCGATTAGCCGCCTCAATAGTGTCGATATGGTGGTGATTAATGGCGTTGCAGGGCGCAACGAGTTTTCCATGAAATTAAGCGGTGATCGGCTGGCTCGGCTTGATAAGCCCCATATTGTTCAGCCGCTGAAAGCGCTGGCTGGGTGCCGGGTGCATGGGGTTGCTGGAATTGGCAATCCCAAGCGCTTTTTTGATCAGCTGCGTGCCAGTGGCCTAGAGGTTATTGAACACCCGATGCCAGATCACCATCCATTCGATGCTTCTGATATTCAGTTTTCAGATGACCTTCCGGTGATTATGACAGAAAAAGATGCGGTAAAATGTCAGGATTTTGTTAACGAACATCACTGGGTTTTGCCGGTGAGTGCTGAACTGGATGATGTTTTTGTGCATCGCCTTAACCTGCTACTAAAAAGGATCAATAATGGATAAGCGTCTACTGGATATCTTGGCATGTCCTGTTTGCAAGGGCCCTTTGGTTTATCAAAAAAGTAGTGGAGAGCTGATCTGCAAGGTTGATCGGTTGGCTTATCCTATCCAGGATGATATTCCGGTGATGCTGGAGGGCGAGGCACGCCAGCTTCCTGCTGATGAGGAGGTTGGATGATATTTCATGTGGTTATTCCGGCGCGCTACTCTGCCAGTCGGCTGCCAGGCAAACCACTGCTTGATATTGCGGGGAAACCGATGATTCAGCACGTTTATGAACGTGCCAGTGAAGCGGGTGCTGCATCGGTCATTATCGCCACTGATGATCAGCGTATTGCCGATGTGGTCAGCGGCTTTGGCGGCGAGTGCTGCATGACATCGGCAGATCACGCCTCGGGTACTGACCGCCTTTCGGAGGTGATTGAAAAAAAATCACTCGCCGATGATGAGATTGTGGTCAATGTGCAAGGTGATGAGCCACTGATTCCCCCCGCGTTGATCCGACAGGTTGCACAGGGGCTTGCGGAACGGCCTCAGGCCAGTGTTTCAACACTCTGTGAGCGGATTGCCACGGCGGGTGAGCTATTTGATCCCCATGTTGTCAAGGTGGTGCGTGACATTAATGACTATGCCATCTACTTCAGTCGAGCCGTTATCCCGTGGGACCGGGATGCCTTCTCTTCCACCTGCGAGATGTTACCCGAGCGTTCGGATCACTATCGACACATCGGCCTGTATGGTTACCGGTGTGGCTTTCTGCGCCGCTATGTGACCTGGCCTCTCTCCAGCCTAGAACAGATGGAGTCACTGGAGCAGCTGCGTGTATTATGGAATGGTGAGCGTATCTATGTGGAGGAGGCGAGCGAACAGCCAGGATTGGGCGTGGACACTCCCCGTGATCTGGCGGAGGTGAGATCAATAATCCTACAGCAACAGTAAAAATGGCAAGGTAGTTGCAGTTTATCTTGGCTAGACTTTATGTATTAACTCGCCACCAGCTTAATTATCCATAATATGGATTGTTGACGAGTAAATACATAAAGTCCGATGGTATTAGACAATCATTATTCCATAAAAAAAGACTTCTGGAATAATGAGTTGCGAGTTAATACATATCAGGAGACTGTCGGACTTAGGGTGAATCGACTGCGGAAAAGCCACTCCGGCCCATTTCTCCGATCCTTTTCGTTGAATATGCCCAATATTCGCCTCAAACGATCAAAAAAATGGACTCGAAATGGCTTTCCCTCGTTACGATCACCTCAATCCGACAGCCTCTTAGAGGTTGAGATCAACCTCTGGGCTAAAGATCATCTCTAAATGGACGATGCCGATGGATACCGAATATAACAACCAAAAAGATAATGCGCTATGCCTAGAATAAAAGATGAGCAGTTGGCTGAAGGCGAGGTTCTGGTTTCTGTCACTGTTATTGCTGCTGAGTTGAGCGAGGTAATGAAAATTGCTAAAGAGATCTCGATTGGCGCTAAAAATGCCAAGGCTATTGCCGCTCGTGCGGGTGATAAAGCCCGTGGTTTTCAGCCTATTACCAACTTCATAGACGATATGGCGCGCCATACACTGACCATGGTACGCCAGATAGATCAGGAGGCATTGAGTGTCTCGCGGATCTGCTCTCAAGAGATTCGTACCAACGATGCCAAACGTCGCATGCATGATGTTATTAGGCGCGTTGAGCACCCCTCATTATTAAAGTCATTCCAAGGGGTGGTTACCGAAATTGACACCCGTTTGATCACCTTGCGCAGAGAGTTCGATAAACGCCTCGATCACTTGGCCGAGTTGCTGGATAGTATTAACAGTGACATGCGGGCCGCCACCGCTATCTCATCCAGCTGTCGGGTAGAAGCATCACGAGCAGAAGAGTTTCGCGAAGGGCTGGGGGTGGTTGCCGATAATCTTGAACAGGCGGTTGAAGTGATAAAAAAGCATGTAAAAGAGTGTTCTTCACGATTGCAGCATGCGCAACGGTTAAAGCAAGCCATATATAAGCGATAGTTTAGGAGTTGCAATGAAAGCTACAACCCTTTATGAAGGAAAGCACCAATGGACTGTTTTTGGGCGTGATCCAGACAAGCCAGAAAAAATTATTGATACCAACCAGTATCTTGTTTCTACACCAAGCCGTGCTCTGCTGATCGATCCCGGCGGTATTGAAATTTTTTCATCAATGCTGGCAGCCACACTGCACCACGTGTCAGTAGACCAAATTACCGACCTTTTCGCATCACATCAAGACCCCGATATCATCTCCTCTTTAGGGCTTTGGGATCAGGTTTTACCGAATGCAAAGCTACACTCACCCTGGCTATGGGAAAGCTTTATTCGCCACTTTGGTTTGAATCATATCGAGTACGTTCCTCTCCCCGATGATGGCGGCACAATTGATCTGGGTGATTTGTCATTGCAACTGGTTCCCGCGCACTATCTGCACTCCTCCGGTAACTTCAACATATACGATCCACAAGCCAAGATTTTATTTTCGGGTGACGTGGGTGCTGCACTAGAGGCGGATGGTGCCCCTATGTTTGTTGATGATTTTGACGAGCATATCCCCAAAATGAAAATGTTTCACCAGCGCTGGATGCCATCAAATCGGGCAAAAAATGATTGGATTAGCCGGGTGCGCCGGTTAGATATAGAGATTTTGGCACCTCAACATGGCCGCCTTTACAGGGGAGCCGATGTAAAACGATTCCTGGATTGGTTTGAAACACTTGAAGTCGGTATCGGTGTTTAGAGTCCGGTCTGGTTGAATTTATGGGGAGCGGCATGCAAAAAAATATTTTGGTGGTTATTGTAGCGCTGCTCTCTCTCCTTTATTTGCTAAATCCGACGGCTGGCCTGCTGGAATTGATCCCTGATAATATTCCAGGGATCGGTAACCTGGATGAAGCAACCGCAGTTTTTTTATTGATCTCCTGCTTGCGTTACTTTGGTTTTGATATGGCAAACTTATTCAAGCAGCGAAAAAAGTGATATTTGCCATCTGGCTATATGTAAGACCTGTGCACGAGAGAAGGCACAGATAAAAAAGGCTAAAACAGGCCTGATTTTCGTTATAAATCTTGTGAATAGCTCGCTATTTCCTGCGTTTTCCGCCCAATCAGTCAAACTTTATCTCTCCCATCTCGTGCAGCGGCCTCATATTGATGTCTAGCAGTTCGCTTGGGGTTGAGTGAGGTATGCGAGGAATATTCTAGCGACCATGGTATAAACGGGGGGCCAGCTGAAAGAGGGTAAGAACTTAGTGTATCAGGCTGGATAGATAAACGATTGATATTGCATTTGGTCGAGTAGATGGGTTCCTCTAGCTTTATCAGGATCATGATGGCCATCACACGGCCGATTTCCTGCTTCTACCATTGTTACCACACCCCTCTCAGAACCGTGCTTGCGCTATTTA
>JAKIVC010000045.1 GCA_021647245.1 Gammaproteobacteria bacterium | reverse complement strand
AGCGAACAAAAAAACACTCGACTCGTTCAGCAGAAAGAACAACGAGGGCGTTATTCTGCTTCTTTAGCTTGAGGGTGGGTGATAATCCACCACCCTCAGGCCAATAAGTGATCACTTTTTGGGGGGGTGATTTGCGGTATTCTTACTTGCAGGATTTAGGTTGCACTTTATAGAAAATAAAAAGCCCACGGGTTGTGGGCTTTTTTATAGGCCGATTCAACCTCGAATCATTTACCCGTTAACGCATCATAATAAGCCCGCTCAGAGAGTTCACTCCAGGCATCGTGCTTCAACTGAAACGCTTTGTACGCTTCATGGACACGCGCAAACTGAGCATCATCTGCGGCTTGCTCAGCCATTGTTTTATCGGTAAGGCTTTTCAACTTCTGGGTAACTTCATTTGGAAATGGCAGCATTTCAACCCCATCCATGGCTTGAATTTCACTCAGCGCCTCGGCATTCAACGCTTCAAAGCGGGTTAACATCCACAGATCGGTAGCTTGTGCCGCCACCTCTACAATCCGTTGCAGATCTTCGGGTAGTTTATCCCACGCCCCTTTGTTAACCACCAGCTCTAAAGTGGAGCCCGGCTCATGCCAGCCAGGATAGTAGTAATATTTAGCCGCTTTCGGCAAGCCAAGGCGCTTATCGTGATAGGGGCCTACCCACTCGGTGGCATCAATAGCACCGCGCTCCAAGGCAGTATAAAGCTCACCACCGGCCATCAATACGGCGTTACCCCCCGCCTCTGCAAATACTTTTCCACCTAAACCGGGAATACGCATCTTCAAGCCATTGAGGTCATCAACTGAATCGATTTTTTTATTGAACCAGCCGCCCATCTGCACACCGGTATTACCCAGCGGAAAAGGTACCATGTTATGTGGTGCGTAAGTCTCCCGCCACAGCTCCAACCCACCACCACTGTACAGCCAGGCATTCATGCCCTGAGCATTCAAACCAAAAGGAACGGATGTGAAAAATTGTGCTGCCGGAATTTTACCCGCCCAGTAATATGCACCTGAGTGCCCCATCTCAACGGTTCCCTGTGACACCGCATCAAAAACCTGTAGTGGTGGAATAAGCTCACCGCCAGCATACGATTTAATCGTCAGGCGGCCATTCGACATCACCTTGACATGCTCGGCAAAGCGCTCGGTTCCCTCTTGAAAAACCGGAAAGTTGGGTGGCCACGAGGTGACCATGCGCCAACGAAATTTCTCTGCGGAGGTTTGTCCCGCAGCGGTCTCTCCACCTTCATCACTGCCACAGCTGCTCAGGGACGCGGCTCCCATTATCAATACTAAAAGAAGAGCTAGTCTCTTCATGCTTTCTATCCTTATTGTTCTGTTGTTAAATTTTCTGTAGGTTGGCGTAACCGGCAATCAGCCACTTACTACCGCAACTGAGGAACTCAACCTGAATGCGAGCACTCTGGCCACTCCCCTCGTAGTTCAGCACCACCCCTTCTCCAAACTTAATGTGTGATACCTGCTCACCCAGGCTGAACTCTGCGCTACTCTCCAGCACTCTACTTGGGCGCTGCACAGTGGCCGGGGCGAACGTCTGGCGACGCAAGCGCACCTCTTGTAACAGCTCATTAGGGATCTCTTTAAGGAAGCGCGAAGGGGCTGCATATTGTTCTTTGCCATGCAGTCGGCGGCTCTCTGCATAGCTGATATAGAGCAGTTGCATGGCGCGGGTGATACCCACATAACAGAGGCGGCGCTCCTCCTCTATACCATTAGCATCCTTAAGCGACATTTTGTGGGGGAACAGCCCCTCTTCAACGCCGCAAAGAAATACCAGTGGGAACTCCAGCCCTTTGGCGGAGTGCAGAGTCATCAGCTGTACACACTTTTCGCCTGGATCACCCTGGCGCTCCCCCGACTCCAAAACGGCCAGGGAGAGAAAGGCACTGAGTTCATCCTCTTCGGCCTCAGCATCCGTGGGCTCAAAACCACGGGCGGCGCTCACCAGCTCATCCATATTTTCGATCCGCTGCTGGCCTTTATCGCCCTTCTCTTTTTTGAAGTAATCCACCAACCCACTCAGCGTGATGGCGTGATCAACCTGCTCATGCAGTTCATCCAAGGGTTGCAGCGCGGTCTCGATTTTATCAATCAGGCTAATAAAGCCCTGTAGTGCATTGTTTGCCCGCGGGGTGAGTTGGCCGCTTGCAACCAGATTGTTGGCAGCGACCCACAAGGTCAGGTTATGTTCACGGGCGTAGTCACGAATATTGCTAACCGCTTTATCGCCAATACCCCGGGTGGGCACATTAATAATGCGCTCAAAAGAGGTGTCATCGAGGCGGTTATTGGCAAGGCGCAGATAGGCGAGCACATGCTTGATCTCAGCTCGGTCGAAGAAGCGCAGGCCGCCATAGACCCGATAAGGAATGCTCGACTGAAGCAGTGCCTCCTCCAAAACCCGGGACTGAGCATTGGAGCGATAGAGCAGTGCCACCTCATCGCGCTGCCCACCATCATCCAGCCACTGCTGAATACAGCTGGCAATAAATCGCGCCTCATCCAGCTCATTAAACGCATTATAAAGCTTAATGGGTTCACCTTCACCATCCGAGGTCCACAACTCTTTGCCCAACCGCTCACTATTGTGGCTGATCAGCGCGTTAGCTGCCGCCAAAATAGTACCCGTGGAGCGGTAGTTTTGCTCCAATCGCACCAGAGTAGTGTTACTGTAATCACGGCTTAACTGCTGAATATTTTCCGCCTTGGCACCGCGCCAGCCATAAATTGACTGATCATCATCGCCCACCGCAAAAATCGGGCTGCCACCGCTGCACAGCATCCGCAACCAAGCGTATTGAATCGCGTTAGTATCTTGAAACTCGTCCACCAGCACATACTTAAAGCGCTGTTGATAGTGCTCGAGAATATGTGAATTATCGCGCCACAGCTCGTGGGCACGTAGCAGCAGCTCGGCAAAATCTACCAAGCCGGCACGACGACAGAGATCTTCATAGAGTTGATAAATCTGAATACACCCTTTCATATGCTGATTACCGTGGTGCTCCAGATATTGCGGGCGTTGTCCTTCATCTTTGCGAGCACTGATAAACCACTGCATCTGCTTGGGCTGCCACTGAGCGTCATCGATGCCATTTTCACGAATCACTCGCTTGACCGCCCGCAACTGGTCATCACTATCCAGAATCTGAAAATTTTGTGGCAGGCCAGCCTCTTTCCAGTGCGCGCGCAACAGGCGGTGGGCGAGATTATGAAAGGTACCCACCCACATCCCCGTGACGGGCACACCCATCAACTGCTCGATACGCTGACGCATTTCGGCAGATGCTTTATTGGTGAAGGTGACCGAAAGGATACTGAAAGGAGAGATACGCTCGACCTGAATCAGCCAGGCAATACGGTGTACCAACACCCGGGTTTTACCACTGCCTGCGCCGGCCAACACCATGGTATTGCTCATGGGAGCACAAACCGCCTCACGCTGGGCATCGTTCAAATCATCAATAATGTGGGAGATGTCATCATTCATGGGGGCATGATACCAGAAGCGCCCACAGAATTAAGCGTTGAGGAGAACCCTACCAAGGGATTAGGAGAAATAAGCCGAATTGAATTTAGACTGGAATGGATGAGCACCCAGCGCCATCAGATTCATTACCTTGTTGCGGGGTATCTTCCACTACTGCCAATATACCACTGCTGGCCCGCCTAGGAGGCTGTCGGACTTAGGGTGAATCTACTGCGGAAAAGCCATTCAGGCCCATTTCTCCGATCATTTTCGTTGAATATGCTCAATATTCGCCTCAAACGATCAAAAAAATGGACTCAAAATGGCTTTCCCTCGCTACGATCACCTAAGCCCGACAGCCTCCTAGGTCTGTATGGGGGTGTCGTGTGACCGGCACTTCTATCGCAATAATGAATCCAACAAAAAAGGCCAGACTCTCAATAGAGTCTGGCCTTATTGGCTAAGCAAACGTGGTTTAACGAGTTAAAATATTCAACTCAACCCGGCGGTTTGCTGCTCGACCTTCACGAGTACCATTATCCGCGATCGGAGATGCTGGCCCGTAACCCTTTGCACTCAAGTTAGCGGCTGGAGCACCTTTCGAGGTGAGATAACTCACAACGGCTTCAGCACGCTTTTGTGAAAGCATCTGGTTATAGCTGACTTTACCGCTGCTATCAGTATATCCCGCAACCTCTACCTTCATTGTTGGGTAGCGTTTAAGGATTTCAGCTACTTCATCAAGTGACGAGTATGAACCGCTGGTGAGCAAGTTTGAGTTTGTTTTGAAGTTAACGCTCTTCAGTACAATGTTCTCTTCAAGCTTACAGCCGCTGGCATCAACCGCTACCCCACCGGCACTGGCTGCACAGCGATCTTTGCTGTCAACCACACCATCACCATCGCTATCCAGCTCACAACCGGCTGCATTTACAGCAAGGCCTGCACCTGTATTCGGGCAGCGATCTTGATTGTCGGCAATACCGTCACCGTCACCGTCCAGCAGTTGCTTTTTGCAGCCACTGGCATCAACACTAACGCCCTTGTCTGTAGATGAGCAGCGGTCTTTGCTGTCAACGACACCATCACCGTCACTGTCGAGTTCACACCCGCTTGCATTAACCGCAGTACCTGCTTTTGTGTTCGAGCAACGATCTTTATCGTCAGTCACCCCATCGTTATCACTATCGACCGGCTGTTTTTTGCAACCATTGCGGTCAGTGTCAGCACCTTTTGCGGTATCTGGGCAGCGATCTTTGCTATCAACAACACCGTCACCATCAAGATCCTGCTCACAGCCATTAGCTCCCACCTTTGTGCCAACAGGTGTATTGGGGCAGGTATCTGCATCATCAGCAATACCATCGCCATCCGCATCAACGATACCTTCGCATTCAACAATGGCGTGTTTTGGCTCCCAGTTACTGGCACGCCAGCACTGACCAGCTTCAGTACGCCAGACTTCTCCCGACTTGGTGGACCAATATCCCGCTGCACCCGCTGAAGCAGTAGAGACACCCACCACCGATACGAGTAAAAGGGCCGCAACTGACATCAAAATGCTAGCCGATAATTTGTTAACCATGACACATCTCCTATGAGGACAAAAAATAGCTTTCATCTCAATACCAACCGTTGGCACGTGAGGCTGGGAGTTGGTAGTGAAAGAGGAAAAACAGATACCAATAAATGTATTGTATATTACGAGCACAAACAATTTTTAGAGTATTTTTAATGCTAATAAGCCGAAAAACATTAATTATATTAGTACTTTAAAGATACTTAAAGTACCTCCGGATGCTAACACATGACTATAAAAAATAAAGTGCAAAGAACCATTTTGCCAAGGCAGTGGGACGTTTTTATTAATGTATGGATCCATTCCATACTTAACAAGCTGGCTACCTATCCCTTTCCCTCTGTAGTCAAATTAAACCTCAATAATTCCGAAATCATCCCACATATCTGCAATGGGCAGCCCCGACTCAAGCCCTTCAAATATCAGCAATTTTCCTTCTTCGTACTTTTTTTTAGTCAACGCCCAGTTACACCATAACGTCTCACCAAGACCTAGCTTTTGTTGATTCATTAGCCAGCATTGAATATGATCAATGTCAGTTTTCATTGATGAACAAGAGCATCTTATGAGGCTGAAATGTGCCACGCCCCTTCATCCAAGGAGACTCAACCACCAGCCAACTGGCTATACAGTGTCAGTAACTTGATCGGCAGCTGCTCAGGTCGCTGGATGACGGTGTAGCCCTGGGAGCCGAACAGGTAGGGGAGGTAGTCATCGCCTTCTCGGTCGATGGTAATGCAGAAGGGGATCAGGCCCATTTTCTTGGCCTCTTGAATCGCCACCCGGGTATCTTCCACCCCATAGCGTCCTTCGTAATAGTCTAGGTCATTCGGTTTGCCGTCGGTCAAAATCAATAGTAGTCGCTGGCTTACCGCCTGCTCCGCAAGCAGTTGGCTCGACTCTCTGATTGCGGCACCCATGCGGGTGTAGTAGCCGGGGCGAATCGCCTGAATATGGCCACGCACTTGGTCGTTGTAGGGCTGTTTAAATGGCTTTAATGGATAGAAACGCACTTGGTCACGTCGTCGTGATGAGAAACCGTACAGGGCAAATTGATCGCCACAGCTGCTCAACGCCTCGGCAAACAGCAGTAATGAGTCTCGAATTACATCAATAATACGTTGATTGTCATCTATGGCGGCATCGGTAGAGAGCGACAGGTCGGCCAGTAGTAGTGTCGACAGGTCACGACGATTGACATTCAACTGTCGGTAGAGTCCTCGCTCAGGTAGTACCACACCACTGCGCCGCGCACTGTAAAAGTCCAGATAGGCTTGCAGGTCCAGTTCGCTGCCATCGGCCTGGGCATTTTGCCAGCTTCGTTGCTGTGCCAGTGCTGAAAACTGGCTGCGTAACCGTCGGGCCTGCTGCTGAAGGTGTTGCGGTAGTGGCTGGGGATGGCTATCACGGGGTAGCATCATCTGTAGCTGGCAGTGGTCTGCAAGCAATTTTTGTTGCCGCCAGTCCCACTCAGGCAGTGGGTGTGTGCCGGCCAGTGGAATATCATCAAATTCGGCGGCTGGGAGGTCTAAATCCAGGCGCAGACGGCTGGTACTGGTCTGTTGATCTCGCGCCACATGCAGCTGCTCCATATCTCGGGCAATATCTGCCGCCTTGCTATCCTCCTCCTCGTCGGTACAGCGGTCGACCTTAATATATTCACCCCAGCTAAAGATCGCCTCCCAGCGCATCGCCAACATGCCGTTTTTTCCATCTGGCATCTCGGTTGATTCGGCACGATAACGATTGCGCTGTTGTGCATCACGGCTTTTCCCTTCGGGCGGCAACGCCTCTTGCTCATTATTTTGTTCCGTATTATTGACCTCAGGCGGTGTAACCGGTGGCTGTGGATGTAACCAGAGGTAAACGGGCTGCGGTTGATGTTTGCTGCCGGGTATTGAAACCACCAGCCCCGGGCTGTGCAGTGCGATCTGAATCGCTTGCTCTTGCAAGCCTTCGGCACCCGGTAGCTGATAAAAACCCGGGCGCACCGCGAGCTGGGCATCAAACAGCCGCACGTAAACCGACCTTAATCCAGGAAAGTTTTTTAACACCCAGCAGACCCGCTGCTGGTTATCCACCACCCAGCTGTGGTGGGCGTTAATATCTGCCGCCGCCATGGCCGTGAGCCATAGGTAGAGTAATTTATTGAGTTTAACTTCTGGAAAAACATCCAGTTGTGCCGGCAGGTTAAGGCTCTGCTGGTCACGCCATGCCAGCGGGACATGGGCATGGCTACCGGCCAGACGCTGCAACCAGTTACGCCGGGCGCGATTATGCAGCTCCCCCGCCGCAACAATCTTCAAACCACCATCACCACCAAAGGCGCGAAACAGCAGCCCGAGCGATTTCCCATACCCCTCCAGCGTCACCTCGGCTTGGGGGTAACGCACGTGGCCACGCTGGGCAATAAAATTATGCCAATGTTTGCCGACCCACTCTTCCATACCTATCCCCTGATGATTCAGTTCATGTGACGGTTTAGCGCTTGCACTTTTTCCATCACGCTTATCTCACCCCGTAGGAGCAAGCTTTAGCTTGCGATGAGTGATAAACGCAGCTGTTTCACCGACCGCTGTTTCGCCATCTAAAGATGGCTCCTACAAGGCTGCAATCCCTGGCTCTATTTTGATGATTTAAACCGCAGCAAGCCTTTGCCATCCTGCACCCGGTCGCAGGCCTGAATACACTCACTACACTGGGTGCAGGTGAACATGTGGCGCTTGCGTTTGCGCGGTTGCAGCCGCATCGGGCAGGCGTTATCACAATCCTGAAGGCAACCTTTACAGAGATCACCTCTTGATCTGTCAAAGCTCACCACCATCGCTCGATCATTGGCCAGCCAGATAATGCTCTGAAACAGCCCCGCCGCGCAGCCGTAGCGGCAGAACAGATGGCGGGCAAAGATAAATTCAAAGGTAAACAGCAGCGTTGCCACGCCAATAAACAACGCCTGATTGCGGGTTAGCTCAGCGGCAAACAGGTTGTGGTAGATCACCTCCGGCGGCAGTAAGTAGGTGAGCAGGCTCACCGCCCACAAAAAGCCAATGCCCACTGCCGCCAGCAGTGTCCAGAGCCAATAAATCGCCTTTGCTGGTACCGATCCGGGCAGTGATTGTGACTCCCAAATAGTCGGCTTACCACTGGCCCTCACCATGAGGTGATTGATGCTCTCAACCACCGAAAAGTGCGGGCATAGCCAACCACAATAGATACGCCCGTAACGCCAGATAATCCACACCCCTAACCCAAGCAGCGACAAAACCGGTATAAATACCCGGTAGAGCAGGTTCCACGCAGCCTCCAGCGCACTGGCTTCACCCCGCTGGAAGGGGCCCAACCCCAAAGTCCAATCAAAACCAAACAGGATAAAGTTGCCGGCATAGAGGTCGAGGCGAAAAATATCCAGCAGTGGGGCCAGCAGAAACAGTACAAAGAAGAGTGTGCGGGTAATCAGGCGCGACTGTTTGAGTGTTAATCTCATCCTCAAACTAATCAGCCAGGCACGCCTCGGCCACTTGGTAGAGCGCCGCAATTGTCTCGGCATCATCACTTAGTGGCTCTATAATCGCGACACGGGCCGCACTCAGGTTATCCAGGCCCGAAGCGATTAAGCTCGCGCAGTAAACCAGCAAGCGAGTCGAAACGCCCTCTTCCAGATCAACCCCTTGCAGTGATCTCAGTGCTTGGGCCAACTCAACCAGCTGCTGGGCGGTCGCTCGGCTAACGCCACTCTCACGCTCAATAATGGTGCGCTCCAATTCGGCGCTAGGGTAATCAAAGCTCATCGCCACAAAGCGCTGGCGGGTACTGGGCTTAAGCCCCTTGAGCAGGTTCTGGTAACCAGGATTGTAGGAGATCACCAACATAAACCCTGGCGGCGCCTTCAGCGTTTCACCGGTACGTTCAATCGGCAGCATACGCCGATCATCCGACAACGGATGCAGCACCACTGTGGTATCTTTTCGTGCTTCAACAATCTCATCCAGATAGCAGATGGCCCCTTCACGCACAGCACGTGTCAACGGGCCATCTTGCCAAATCATCTCACCATCACCAATCAGGTGACGACCCACCAGATCTGCCGCAGTCAGGTCATCGTGACAAGCAACGGTATAAAGAGGACGGTTTAATTTGGCCGCCATGTGTTCAATAAAGCGGGTTTTTCCGCAACCGGTAGGGCCTTTTATCAAAAGGGGTAGTTGGTTTTTATAGGCGTGTTCGAAAATAACCACTTCGTTGTGCTGTGGCTGATAGAAAGGAGGTTGCTCTAAAGTAACCACATCGGAAAGCATCGCTATGCTCCTATAATAAAAAGGGGCGAGTCCAAAAAGGGGGAGGACTCACCCAAGGGAGTGGAGAGGTTAAAAATCACTCCGAAACAGTTGTACTCTTGGACTCTTTTTGCCCGACAAAGAAACTCGCCACATAGACAAACAGGCCGGTGGTAAAGACAAAGCCCGCAGCAAGTCGCAACCAGTAGAAGAAGGTGATGCTATCTTGTGTGGCCATAAAGCTCATGGGTTCTTCCGCCATGCGCTGTAGCCAGACTTGCAACACACCCGCGCCGGTCAATGCCAGGGTAATGGTCACCATGCCAGTTGCCATCAGCCAAAATGACCACTTTTCAAAGCGCTGCGTAATTTCTGGCGCGGCTGCTTGGCCTCGTATAATCGGCATCGCATAAGAGATAATTGTGATGACAATCAGTACATAGGCACCAAAGAAGGCCAGATGACCATGGGCTGAAGTAATCTGCGAGCCATGGGTGTAGTAGTTAACCGGCGCGAGGGTGTGCATGAAACCCCAAACACCGGCACCCAGGAAGGACAATACTGCGGTACCCAGCGCCCATAGTACGGCCGCTTTATTGGGGTGGTCACGGCGGCGGCGACTGACCATATTAAAGGCAAACAATGTCATCATGAAGAATGGGATCGGCTCCAGTGCTGAGAAGATAGAACCCAGCCACAACCAGTACTCCGGTGTGCCGATATAGAAGTAATGATGTCCGGTACCTATCACGCCGGTAATTAGCGCAAAAGCGACAATCACATACAGCCACTTTTCGATCACCTCTCGGTCAACGCCGGTCACTTTGATTAGGACAAAGGCCAAAATAGCACCCATAATCAGCTCCCAGACACCCTCAACCCAGAGGTGAATTACCCACCACCAGAAGAACTTGTCCAGTACCAGATTAACCGGATTGTAGAAGGCGAACAGAAAGAACACCGCCAACCCTACCAAACCGGTGAGTAGCACAATACTGATGACCGTCTTGCGGCCACTGAGCACCGTCATTCCGATATTAAATATAAAGCCGAGCACCACGATCACTATGCCAATCTTGGTAATGGTCGGTTGCTCTAGGAACTCACGGCCCATGGTGGGCCATATATCATTACCGGTCATCGCCGCCAAACTGGAATACGGCACCAGCAGATAGCCAAGAACAGTCAACACAGCCGCTACTAGGAAGACCCAAAAAAGAATAATCGCCAGTTTCGGGCTGTAGAGTTCTCGTTCTGACTCCTCGGGCACCAAAAAATAACTGGCACCCATAAAGCCAAACAACAGCCATATGACCAGTAGATTGGTATGCACCATACGGGCAACATTGAAGGGTATTTCAGGAAACATAAAGTCCCCAATCAGATATTGTGTCCCCAGAATCAAACCAAATAATACCTGGCCAACAAACAACGCAATGGCGGCGATAAAGTAGGGTTTAGCAACCGCTTGTGATTCATATTTCATCATTATCTTAACCCTCTATGTTTGGTGGCCAATCATTGGTATCGATCTCTGAAGTCCACTTCAGAAACTCCGCCATACCCACCAACTCTTCCCGTGTTAGATTGAACTGGGGCATGCTGCGACGACCGGGAATACCCTCTGCCGGGCGGCTCTCAATAAAACTGATGATCGCTTCAGTGCTATTGCCAAAGCGTGTATAGACATTGCCCAGCTCCGGGGCAAAATAGGCCCCTTCGCCCAGTATGGTGTGGCAACCCACACAGTTATTGTCCTCCCACACTTTTTTGCCCAGTGCCACCTCGTCTGTGATGTTGTGACGGTTATCCCGCTCTGGCAGCACCCCCAAGGTGTGGTAGCTGAGGGAGAAAAATAGCAGCAGTGAAAATACCCCTCCCCCCAAGTAGATATTGCGTGCCATGCTTTTGGTAAAGCGCTCACTCATGGCCGGCTCCTTTGATAAGTTAATTTAAGACGTCGCCACTCTAGCCACAACGATGTGCGCTTTCCTTGACTTGGATCAATAATCGTATTCAGATAAGCAGTAATTGATTAATAAACTCGGAATTTAACAGTGTTTAAAACCCTTCAAAAAAATGCGCTCTTCAGTAGCCTCCCTGAGAGAGAGCTGCAATCACTGGTTGATGAGGCATACTGTCTCAAGCTCAGTCAGGATGAGATTCTATTTATTCAAGGTGATCCTGCCGAACACTTCTACTGGCTCGCATCGGGCATGCTTAGGCTCTACCGCATGGCACCCAATGGGGATGAAAAGGTGATTGAAATTATCCAGCCGGGGCAGACTTTTGCAGAGGCGATCATGTTTATGGGCCAGCCACAGCCACGCTTCCCGGTTGCGGCGCAAATGATTGCCGAAGGTGAAGTGTGGCGCTTTAACAATCAGCAGTTTCTGGGTTATTTGGGGCAATCGGTGGAGAGCTGCTTCCGCATGATGGCCAACATGAGCCATCGGCTGCACCAGCATGTCAAAGAGATCGACCGACTAACCCTACAGACCGCCAGTGAACGGGTGGTTAACTATCTATTACAAGCGCTAGCCAAACAGAGCGACAACAATCACAACCTAAAACTCAATATCAGCAAGCAGATGCTGGCGGCACAACTCTCCATCAAACCAGAAACCCTCTCCCGCACCCTAGGAAGGCTCAGCCGTGAAGGGCTTATTGACAGCCAGGGCAGCACTATAAAAGTAATCGACACCACAGCATTGCGCCAACTGGTAGAGATATAGACCGGATATTTCATGAGCTTACACAAAATAGTGCAAGGTATTGGGTTTTGCAGAGAAGTGACTTAAGGCGTTGCGAATCAGTCATTACGGACAATAGAGGGTGCACTTCCTGTGGAATTAATAGACAAGCAAGAAAGAAGGGGACAAAGACAATATTAACTCTTTACCTGCGCTAATCACCCTGATTGGGTGAGTATACGACCACCTGATTACGACCACTCTCCTTGGCCTGATAGAGTGCCTCGTCCGCCTCTTTAAAGAGGCTTTCTACTGTCTGGCTCTCTCCTATTAGGTAGCTGACACCGATACTGGCGGTGACAGTAATTGAGCCGTTGTTATCCAGTTTAACCGGTGTCGAACCAATGGCGTTGCGTACTTTATTGGCAATCGCGTTCACATATTGAGTGTTGGTTTCGGTGAGTATGACCACAATCTCTTCCCCCCCATAACGCCCTACGAAATCAGTCTCTCGCAAGCTATTGAGAATACGGGCACTGGCTTGACGCAGTACTTCATCCCCCGCAAGGTGCCCATAGTTATCATTAATGCGCTTAAAGAGGTCGAGATCGATGATTAAGAGGGCAAGTTCATGGTGATAACGGTGTGCCCGTTTGAACTCCATCGCCAGCATCTCTTCCAGATAGCCGCGATTCCAGAGTCCGGTAAGGGCGTCGGTTCTACTGAGTAACTCTATTTCTTGAGTCCGCTCCTTCACCATGGCTTCAAGTCGTCTGTTCTCTTCTAGGGATTGCTCGCGGGTATAACGATAGATGGTGTAGGCTATAAACAGCGCAAAGATAATCGCTGCACCACTCGTCGCCATAGCGGTGACCAACAGTTTCTGTTTGTTGGCCGCATAGGGGGTCGCATCGATCAACAGCAACAGGCGCTCATCATTCACAGAGACGTGACCGCCCTCACTGGCAAGAATGCGGTAAACCAGCTTGTTATCGACATGCATCAGCCGAGACCCATCAAAAGATGCAAAGTCGATACGCTCGCCAATATTGGAGGCATTACTGCTCATTATGATCTCGCCATTTTCATTAACGATGGCGAGCTGAATAATATTCTGAGCTGATTCTACGTAGCTCTCTAAAAAGGTATGAATATCGATGGTTTGGAAAATATCCAGGCTATTTTTTACTGAGCCCTCAATAGCCTTAAGCAAGTTGAGAATATCAACCTGACGACGCAACAGTGAAAAATTAACATCGTCATGAGCGATAATGTCATATTCGGAAATATCCACCGAGAGGTCGATGTAGCCGACCACTCGCCCATTCATCTGTAGCGGGTAGTAAATGGCCATCACCGATACATAATCGCGCTCTTCGAAAAAAAACTCTCCACCATATTCTGGATTATTCCTCACCTGTTCAAAGCCTTTTCGATGATGTTGAGTGCCGATCTCTTCTTTAAACATTGAATTGCTGATGGTGCCATCCGGTTCAATGTAACGAAATTCAAAGATCTCCAGCCCCAGGGAGACCTCACGCATCAGTTTTTGTAGGCTCATGGTGCTTTTGACTTCATGAAAGCGGTCAATACTGGCAATAATAGAGCTAACAATATCACCTGCATCGCTCTGCATTTGATGCAGTAACAGATCTTTTTGTGTGTTGTAGTTATATAACGATAAAGATGACAGGGTGATCGCTAGAGTCAACAACGCAAGAGGGATATTATATTTCTTAAAACCCATGGCGACTCCTTAAAGGGCCTTTAAACAGGGAGGGCACCTGTCGATGAGATGCTCTTATTGTTAACTCTACCTTGGCGTGGGGTTGCTGTATTTTTTATAGACCACGTCAAAATCATTAGGGTGGAAGGCGCGATTCCAGCGTTCAGTATGGCAGCTTTTACACATTTTTTTTATCCGCTCTGGGCGATCTGTACCCGACAAAAAGCCACCAGCATCCCGTCGCTTTACATGTACACTACCCGGGCCATGACACCCCTCGCACTGCACATTGGCTAAACGCGGGGTCTTTTTTATACTGGTAAATCCGCCCTCTATACCATAACCCGTTGCATGACAGGTGAGACAGCGTGGATTTTCACCATATCCCATCTCAATCACTTTTTCCAAAGCAAAGTCGTGTTTGTCTTTCTTCCGGCCAAGGAAGAACTCACGATGGCAGAGTCGGCATTTGGTGTTGCCCACGTAGTGGTAGTCACCCGTAGCCATCGCTTCATCATAAACCGCTTGCCCCAACACGTTGATCAAGGGAGGTACGGGGAGCGGCTCTTTTAACATAGCCTGAATCCGCGCTTCGCTGGCCTGTAAAGCAGCAAAGCAGAGCATCAACAACAGACCAGCCAACCACTGTCGAGTTAACCCCATCACCATTTAAAACGCAGTGCGGTATAGACAATATAGGCGGTATAATCGGGTTCTGCTGTCATGAGTGTAATTAGCTCCTCCGAAGCATCAGAGCCTGGTGAAATAAGATCTCGGGACCACTCTCTGTCGCGAAATGACTCATAAGCCAACCCAAGGCGAATATCCAACAGACGATTGATGTAATAGTCACCCTCGATCTCAACACCTCTCCGACTGGCATAGTCGCCTGGCATCGGTTCAGCGGTAAGATTGGCGGCCGTGGTTAAGCCAAGCGCATTTTTTTCCCGACTATAAAAGGCTTTAATATTGATGGTTAAATCACCCCGCAGCAGTAAAAAACGGGTACCCGCACCCACGGTGTGCAGGGTGTCGCGGTTATCGATACGCCAGTTGTTGTCAGGATCGTTGGCGGTGGCCTCTTTGGTGCCCGGACCACCCCTAGCGTGAAATGCTCGGCCATCAATGGCGAAATTTAACCACTCACGGGTGAGGTAGCCAAACAGGGTGAAGTCTGAGTGCGACGTATAGCTGACATCCAGAGTGGTGACACGTTGCCTCTGACCATCCACGCCCAGTAGCTCCTCGGTGTATCTCTCCCGATTGAGGGTATGGTAAAGCCCGATAACTACCGCCGGATGAGGGTAAAGGTTGAGTGTCAGGCTCAGGTTGTTGCGGTTACGATTGGCGATATCGTATTGGCGTAGCGCTGGGTTGTTATTAAACTGCTCACTGGGGTTGATCGTATCGGTATAATCACGGGTATGAAAAGGCTGATAAGCAAGCAATTGGTCATAAGGGGCTTTGGCGCGGCGTTTATCCCGTTGTAAACCAATACCAAAGCTCACCTGGGGTGTTAGGCGGCTGTTAAATCGGGCGTTGAACCTTGTTCTCGCGTCTCTTTGACGGCCCGCTGGCTACGTTCGATTTCCTCCTGAAAGAGAGCGATCTTCAGCGAGGTGCCTCGACCAAAATAGTAACGACTATCCAGTTTTAGTCGTGAGCGCCTCTTCTGATAGGAACGATTATAGTTGGCTCGACTGCTATCAATGCTACTTTGAGCGGTACCACCAACCTCTCCTGTATCATTAACCACGCGCTGAAACAGATCAACCGGAGTGTTGTTGCGGCTTCTGTCATAGTTGTAGCCCAGGTTAAGTGATAATCGACGCAGCGGCTTGCTACTGAGCTTGAGGTGTAAGCGGCGGGTCTCAACCTCTGCTTGGGTGCTGCTGCGTGTCAGCGGATCCGTAATAAGCGTATCGGGATTAATGGTATACGCTAGCATCGTGCTATCTTGTCTCATCTTCCCCATATTAGCAGCAACCACTAATCGGGTTCTGGGTGCAAAGTTGAGCGCACCACTGAGGCCTAAATTGTAGTAACTGTTATCAGGATTCAGCGAGATGGCGGCCTGTTGTGGGTAATCAGAGCGACCATTGTAGGGGTTATCCCAGGTGAGGGTGGTATCCTTATTGCTGAAGTGAGACCACTGGTAATTGAGTTCCCACTGCGTAGTCGGATCTTGGTAGCCTAGGGTGCCTTCAATGTTTTCGGTACTTTGATCCACGGGTGCAGGCAGGATAATAAGCGGATAATTATCACTGCGACGCGGAATGCCGACGACACCGCCCAAAGCTTCGCTACCCGATCGTTTTTCACGAAAAAAAGCGATCCGCGCAGACCAGTTTTCACCGGGAGTCAGCACCAGTTCCAGTCGGTTGCGATTTCGTTGAGTGGCAAGATCAATGGGCTTTAGATATTCAGCCAGCGACATATCTCCCGGTGTAACGCCGGGCGTAAAACCGTTGGGTAACGTGAGTTGATCACTGCCTACCCCATCAAATGGGGTGAGCGCATTAACACCCGAAAAGCGGGTGATTTGACGGTGCTGAAACGAGAGTTCAAACAGCCCACACTCCCCCCAATTTAACCCCAACTGGTGAGTGTCCAACCCTAAATTATCGCCATCAAGATGTAAGTATTTGTTTTCACTGTAGATGTTAAAATCAAACTCAGCTAATAATTTTTGTGCATTATCACTTACACCATTGTACTGCCCAACCACCGTGTTGGGGTGATCAATGTCAAAGTTAATAAGCCCTACTGAAAGCTCACCCTCCAGTCCCGTCGCCTGAGCAGTATTAAAAAATGTGCCGGCTAACAGCAGTAAAATCGGAGAGAGTGGCCTCATGTTCATTCTCAGTATCTCCTAGCGCTGTAGCGCTGCGCCAGATGGATGACTTGAACCGTGAATTTTGCTGTGACAATTAACGCAGGATTTACCCCCCATGAATTTGCTAACGGAGGTGCCCGTAAGACCACTTCCCTCATTAGCTTCACTGGGATGAAAAACAGTTTGATGACAGCTTTGACACAGATAAGGGGCACGCATTTTCAGCATCCCATTATGGTTAGAGCCGTGAGGGTCGTGACAGATCGCACAGTTTTCCTGTACCGGCGCATGCTCCCAAACGAATGGCCCGCGCTTTTCTGCATGGCACTGGTAACACGTCTCATTCAGTGAGGGCTTGGTCAGCGCAGCATCCGTACTACTGCCATGTGCATTGTGGCAATCCATACATGTGATAAGCCCCTCACGCATCGGCATATGACTGGAGCGTTGCAGTTTGGCGCGAATCTCAGTGTGGCATTTCTCACAAGTCTGGGGCTTTACCTCGCGCTGCTTACTGTGCAGGGTGTGGCAGCTAGTGCAGGCCAGGTCACTCATCTGGTGCTGACTACCAGACCAGTGCAGGGTATCTCCGCCTTGATGACAACCGCCACACGTCTCATTAATAGCCTCTATATTGTCACTCTCAGGCTTGAAAGACTGGATCAGTTGCGGGCCGCTGTAGCCATCGACTCCAGCAACATCCAGATGTTTTGCCCCCTGGCCATGACAAGCCTCACACCCTCGCGCCTCTAGCTTAGTGCGTGGTGTATTAGAGAAGAGCGCACCGTGGCTACTTTGTAAAAAACCAGTATTTTTTTAATGAATTTATGACAAAGGTAGCACTCTTTATCGCCCACATCGTGGTTGGCGGATTCCGCGTTAACCGATGAGCTAAGCACAAACAGCATCAATAGCAATATCCCTACAGACAAAAAACCTCCTAGTGAAGCCTTTGTACGAGAGGGGTGCACAGATAAAAAAGTCCTGACTTTCGTAGAAAATATTGTGAATAGCTCGCTATCCCCGGCATTTTCCGCCTCTATTCAGTCAAATTTTATCTTTTTTCTCCGTGCACCCCTCTCGTACAAAGATCTCCTAATATATGGTGCGGGCCAGCCCCGCCTACTGCAAACCAACAAAAAGTTGCGGCAACAGTAAAAGCTTATCGCCCTTATTCAAAATTGCTTTAACGCAATGGCACCATGACTTCCCGCTACTCTAAACAGAAAAAGTCAATATTGTATTTGACCCCATTATTGGTCGAGTAGATGGGTTCCTCTAGCTTTATCAGGATCATGATGGCCATCACACGGCCGATTTCCTGCTTCTACCATTGTTACCACACCCCTCTCAGAACCGTGCTTGCGCTATTTACGCACA
>JAKIVC010000044.1 GCA_021647245.1 Gammaproteobacteria bacterium | reverse complement strand
AGTCGAGAAACCCGAAATTGGGCCGCTGTCAGTGAAGTGTGGTTGAATCCAGAAAATTAGGGTAAAAAAGGGCCTGGAATTAGAGGAAAATCAGCAGAGCGCTGGACAACTACCTTGACAAACATCGCTCGTGAGCTGCTTGCACAAGCGTTAGAGGCTCTTGCAAATAGCCTGAAGGAACTCCAGCAGATGCTGGGTGGCATCCAGCAGAAGCTAAAAGACAATAATGATTTGGGGTGCAAACAACAAGAGCGAGCAAAAGCCATTGATGCACAAAAACGTGAATATTCACGTTGGGATACGCTGCATGAATTGATCGGTTCAGCCGATGGCAAGAAATATCGCAACTTTGCCCAGGGTTTGACCTTTGAAATGATGGTCGGTCATGCAAACCGACAATTGCAGAAAATGACGGATCGCTATCTGTTGATCAGAGATGATAGGCAGCCGCTGGATCTGAATGTGGTGGACAGTTATCAAGCGGGTGAAATCCGCTCAACCAAAAACCTGTCAGGCGGTGAGAGTTTTATTGTCAGCCTCTCCTTGGCGCTCGGCCTATCCCACATGGCGAGTAAAAACGTCCGGATTGATTCACTATTTTTGGATGAAGGGTTTGGCACCCTGGATGAGGACGCGCTGGATACCGCCCTGGAGACTCTTGCAGGATTGCAAGAAGGCGGCAAACTGATCGGTGTAATTTCGCATGTTTCAACCCTAAAAGAGCGAATATGTACCCAGATATGTGTAACTCCTCATACCGGAGGAAGAAGCGTGATCAGTGGGCCTGGCTGTTGTAGATTTCACCAGAAGGTGGTGGCCTGATTCAATTCGTACGGCAAGTTTTATTGTCGGTGATCCTTTGGTAGTATTTTGGCCTAGAAAGACATTTGCTGTTCAGGGCGGACGTGGCGGTAATCGCTTATGTAATGTTTGAGTTCCCTTGAGGTTCTGAGTCACAAAGTTAAACTTTAACCAGCTGGCGAACTTCTGGATTCAATAACACTATTTGTTGACTAACCGCAGAGCGAGTGAGTTCATTACCATCTAGTGAGAGTTGATTAAATAGATAGAATAACAAGGCTTGGCGTATTTTAATTTGGGCCTCACCGTCAATCATTGAATAATCCTCCTCTATAACTACTCTCTGGTCAGCAGTAAGCTCAGGGTGAGTGCCAATCCTTACGATAACAAGCGTATGCCATTCCTCATCGTGTTCACGCCCCTGCCCCGGTGTACCTAGTTCACCAGTCGCGGCAATTCGCCCAAGCACAAAATCACGAAAATCCTTTCTTTTATGACAATACGCCCTGACATGGTACCGGGAGCCATTGCTGACCAAACTATGCGGTGTGATTTTTCGCTCTCCCCCTTTCGGTTGTGTCATTGAACGATAGTGAATTGTGACGGATCGTTTTTGATGAATTGCTTGGGATAAATCCCTAAGTGTCTCAGCAGAGGCAGTACGATGTGGTCTCGGTACAATCTCAAGCGGGTGATTAATGTTTTCTGCCCAGTCAATATAGTTTTCGACTGATGGCGAGATTAGAATTGGGGTGAATGCCGGGGTTGGCTGATAGCGCTTAGAAGAACCATTGAAAATAACGCCATTGGAGGCCAGAGCTAGGTAGTTTTTAATGTCCGTAGATGCTTGTTGCGGAGATATCCCGAATCGATCGATTAAATCGTTGCGGCCAACACTTCCTGTCCAGTACAAGTGTCGTTCTATCTCTTCCAGGCGTCTCTGGACTTCCCATTTTTTGTTAGTTGAAATCGTCATGGCGTTTATTTTGCGTCAAATCCTTGCGTCTATCAACTAGTTTATGTATCGTCTAGTAACTAGATTGATAATGCATGGGGATCATCGATGGATTGGCCTGCTTTGTTGGCATCAACAGCGCGATTGCTTGACCTACATGACTGTGATCGGGCAGCAGGAGCTTCGTTGTATGCCCCGCCAGAAGTACGTCCAGGACCTGCCAATGGACTTTGGCTCGATGTTGCCACACAGATGCTCCAATATCTCTATGAAAAAGACCTAGAAGCTAACGAAGCATGGATCTCTTTGACTGAGATTGTTGATGATCTGGTTTCCCGTCACGATATCGATGAACAAGACGTACTATTCGTCACCAACTATCTTGCTACCTCAACGAGGCTGGTCACGCTCAAGGAGGGTGTTGTTTCTAGCACTCTTGATCGCCTAATCACGAAGAAAGAAACTGCACTGATTGAATGGCCCCGTAATACAAATGCGCGCAACAGGTGTCGACTTACTCCTTCAGGATCGCGTTCGGTTCAGTTATCTCAAGCAGCAGATAAGTGGCTTTATGCAGATGAAGACGCCAGTAAGCTAATCAAGGCGATTGAATATGGCGCATTTCCAGATCTTCCAGCTCTCGCAGAAGGCCTGATTGCCCAAATCAGAGGGTTTTCCAAGGAAATTACTATACTTCTGGAACGCAAGGATCTTGATGAATTACTTGATGAATTCAGACAGCGCAAAGACGAATATTTAGCTGTACTCAAGGGCGTGCAAGGGTCTGTTGAGAAGGCTTATGAAACATTCATGCTTACAGATACGCTTTCACGCTTTGATTCCTGGGTAGATTCAACTGGAAATGAAGATATAACCTCCTACACGATAGTTCAGTCGTTTCGTGACATTCTTCAGGCGATTGAGCGACTAAGTCGAAAATTGCAGGGTTTGCTCTCTGTCCTTGTTTCACAGAAGAGAGAAATTATTGGGTCTGTTCAATTTGATAAAGCAGCGGTAGGACTAGCGTTTTATCCGTGTGCTGAAAATATTGTTGAGCTGTGTATAAGGGCCCTTGGTCCTTGGACAACAATGATTGGTGCACCAGCCCCTAGTGATTTTACCGGAATTTTGAGTCTTCCCTTAGAGGAGGAGTCTGAGACAACTTACGTTTTTGAAGAAGAGATCGCCGATGAGCTACCTTCGCCCTTGCAGCAATTTCTCGATAGCTACGGGGGAGAAATAAGCAGTGCACTTAAAAAAGGTCCCGTGTCACTCACAAAAGCTGTCGAGAACGGATGGTTGATGATTGACGGTATTGATGTCCTTCCTCAGTTGGTAGGCATTTATGCCTACCCTGACTGGATTGAAGAAGAAGGGTCTGAAATTGCTGTATCTCTGCTTCCAGGTGCTCTAAATGTAGAGCTGCCTGATGGGGGGAGGTTGCGCGGCGATGATGTTGTGCTTCACCTGCTACTCACGAACTGTGAAAACAAAGGGATTGACTGATGGAAATGGAAGATATCGATCAATCGAATATAAGCCATCCACGCGTCGGTCGCGCCCTGGGGAAAGTGATGTGGCGGTTATTTTGCGCGGTGCCAGTATCGATCAACTGGATCGTTTCAACCAGTTTCTGTTGCCGCAAGGGTTTAAGTTAATTGAGTTTGATGACAGCACGCGGGGAGTATCAACCGCAGGGCGTGTCTGGATTCTTGCAAGAGGTGTGGAAGCAGATCCGCCAGAATTTTATACAACTGATCGCGTAATTAGTGAAATACGGATTAGGGAAGGCGAGCGCCGGGAAGATGTTGCAATCTGGTTTCTTCACATATGGATGATTTACCTGTCATTAATCTATACCCGTCCCGGCCGGGGAGTGTCAGAAGTATCTGGCTATATTGATGCAACTTTTTCCAGAGAAGCCTTGACGCATGCTGTTGAAGAGCACATTGAAAATATTCGTCAAATGGGGATTAGTGAAGGTGCAGAGTCAAAAGTAGTTACTATCCTTGATGCTGAACAGGGTCAGGATATTCCACGTAGGGTATTGGCATTTCTCACCTTAATGAGTGGCTCCGGCTTGGTGTATGAGGCATCAAAAGATGAGTACCAACAGACGTTATTGGGTGCTTACGAAATCGCTGAAAGTTACAACCATACCTTACGTGTCCCCGTCGAAAATATTTTGAAGAATGTAGTTAATATAGCTGCACCAAGTGTAACTCAGGTAGAAGAGAAGGAGACTGAAATCAATGGCGCTAATTAACCGCGTTGCGATCAGCAATGTACTAAATTTCCATGGTGATAGTGAGCGTGCTGAGTGGTCACCTTACTTTCGATATGAATGTCTCGATTTTCGCGGCCAATCTACTGCAGTAAATTTGACAAATGGCGGTGGGAAAACCACGCTTGCTGAGGCTATCCTGGCCGTGCTTTCGCGTGATCAAACATTGGTAACGAAAACCAAGAAAAAATTTAGCCCAAAGTCATCTAAGATTTTATCTCATATTCAAGTGGAGCTGATTCGCACACGAGGGAATGTTGCGCAGTCAGATTTTTTAACTTCTGGGGGCGGTAACGTAGACGGAGATCTGTGGGTGTTTGGTATGTATGGACATCGGGGTACAGAGTCATTGAGCTACTATTATTATCCCGGTGCTCTTGAATTATGCCGAATAGGTATAGCCGAGGGTGAAAAAAGAACATTGATGTCTAATTCGGATTTTTCTGCAGCGCGCAAACCAATAAAGGGAATAGTAACGGGGCCTCGCAGAAATGAGTGGCATGATGCGCTAGCGATTAAAGCTAACCTTCCTCAGTCAACACTCAAGCAGATGGTGGAGTTCCAAAAAAGGGATGGCGATGATAAAAGTGCGCTATTGCTTGATATCAAGCAGCGCCCTGGAGAGTCCTACGCACAGGCTTTTTTCTATCAGGTATTAGCTCCTGCCATCATGGAAGGGGTTATGGATCGCGAGGGGGAAGAAGGTGAGGTACGTTTAGAGGATACGATTGAGCGAGCTGTCTACGGCACCGTTAAAGCCAAGCGTGACACGGAGGAGCGCCGACAAGAAGTTGAAGAGTTGGAGAAAGGTGTCGAGCAGCTTCAGGATGTCGTTAGGTTCGCTGATAAAGCGGAGGCCGAGCGGGCACAATACGACAAACAGATGCAGACGGTTAGAGCAGATGTCCATATGCTCAGTGAATTAGTTGGAAACGGGCGTCTTCCAGGTGTTCCTAGCACAACTCTACCAGAAGGTTTGTTGGGAGAGCTGATTCCTCACCTTGTGGTTGAACCTGGTAGTACCGAAATTAGGATTCTTGATAGAGGTATTGCAATTATATTGGGAGAAGAAGCTAAGCATGTAAATCAACGCGCAGATCGAAATGACATTTCACCAAGAGAAATAATGCAAGTTATTGATATTGCTTGTGACCTTGAAATACAAAGAGGTGGCCACCGAAGTAAATCCTACACAATCAATGATGCAGTAGCATTGGTCGAATGCGCTAATTCATCTGCCAGTGGGTTGACTAGAGAGACTGCCACTGAATTACTTAAGGATATGGAGTCCTGGTTTGATGATAAAGCTGATACCAATCCCTATCGACAGCAGGTATTTCATGCTCAAGAGGATATCAAGCAACTGAGGAAATCAGAACGTGACTTAAGAAACCAGGCAGAAAGTCTTGAAAATGAGCGTGTTCAGCTGTTAACTCAGCAAAAGCGAATGGAAACCAATCAAGGGCTCTATCAAGGATTGGCGGATTCTGGATTATTTACCGATGAAGAGCTTTTATCACCCCGGAAAACCGGCCAAGAGGTGAAGGCAGCTTATGGTAGATCTCAAGTTGCTATGCAGGATTTTTCTACTCGGGAGGCGAGTTTGAAGGAGCACTTGCCCGCATGGGATGATTTTGTAACCACTTACGGTAAAGAATCGTATCCAAGAGTGTTGCTTGAACAACTAACAGAAAAACGAAGGGGATTGCAAGGTGAGCGTGGGGAATTAAAAGCACTCCTTAAAGAAGAGGGGGGCGCACTCAAAGAGAGTCGAACCAATCAGGCAACATTCGGAAGGAAGCTGGAGCAGGTAAAACAAAAATTTGTGCGTATAAGCGAATACCGTGAAGACCATGAACTATTTAGAAATATGTTTGGTGACATAAATCCTAATGGCAAAGATACAGAGCTTCTTAATGAGCGAAACGCTACAAAAAGTAAATTGAAAGAACTAGAGCATCAATACAATGGGTGCTCAGAAGGTGTTGCCGCACTTCAATCATTTAGGGCCAGGATAGGAGAGGCTATCGATCCGAGCCAATGGCTTGAAAAGATCGGCATACGACGCTCTGAAATTGCTGTGTTGCTAAATCAGTTCCAGCTACAAAGAGAGGATTTTCAACAACAGCGGCAAGCTCTGGATCAAGAGAAAGTGGCCGCTAATTCAGCGACACGTAGCGCCCTGGAGTGTTTGATAAAAAGGGACTTGAACTTCAAACCCTTGCATAAGGTTGTAGAAGAGTTCGCGCTCTCTGAGGAACGTAAATGTCATGTGCTCGGAGCGTTTTCTTCACTATTATTTGCACCTGTGTTTGAAACGGAAAGCGAGGCTCAAACCGCTGCAGAAATACTCGCACTGGAAGATAAACAGGTTCCGGTATTTCTACGATCAAGCTTTGAGTCCTACTGTCGGGACGGTGTGATTGAAGCTGTGTGTGATGGCCGCTTGATGATAGCCATTACAGCTGGCGTAATCACGCGCCCGGTTGAATGTCTCCTCGATCCTTCGCTAGTCGAGCGTGAGAAGTGTGATCTAGATAAAAAAATCAGCACCGTTGATGGTGAGCTAGAGGCGCTGGCTACTGAGCTTAAGTCCATTTCCGATGAAACTGATGACATTCAGCTGGCCAGGCGTGCCACAACAGCGCTTCAGCGTGGTGAATCTGAGATGATGGTTAAACTTTCAAATGAGAGGGATAACCTGATCGATATATTGGATAAGCTAAATGAACATTGCTCAGAGAAAATGCTTAAAACCATACGTAACGCACAGGAGTATATGCGACTAGGGGGCATACAAGAGGATGAGAGGCTGACAAATAAGATCAGAGAAGTATCTGAAGAAATTGATATTTTGATTGAATCCATCGCCGAACAGGAGCTTCGAATAGATGAGTTTCAATCAAAAATATCTAGTCTGGATGACGCTATTGTATCGGCCTTACCAGCTGATCTGGAATTACAGTTGAAACGTGCAGACGAATTTTGTGATAAGGGTGGTCCAGATTTTTTTAAAAATATCGATGAATGCAGAGACAAACTTAGGTCTTTAATGGATGTAGCTCAGCAACGATATGGCTATGACAAACACTTTCCAGGTGCGCAGACCTATCTGGATGCGAAGCAATCAACGGGTGATGGCGAGGAAACTGAATCGCGTCTGAAGTTACTCGCGCGAGAACTCATTGAGGTGAAGGAGAGCCAAAATAAAGCTCACACCGAGCATGAACGTCTCAGCGATTTTCTACCAGAGCTTAAATCTTCGCTTGAGGCGATAGATAAGCTGGTTGTGCTAGCGACTAAAAAATACAGGAAAATTGCCCAGCTTCGTGAAGATATTGTGACTGCGGGTGCTGATCAGTTTGAGGAGCATGCACTCATTTGCGACAGTGATGATCTAGCGTTTCTGGTTAGAGAGGGAGATCTTGATAGCATCAAGACTCAGGCCCAGAAGTTACTCACTAGCTTAGAAGGTATAGATATTGAACGAAAGGCATCTGATCTTCGTCGAGCACAAAAAGATGTTGTTACTGCCGAAAATGCTTTTTTAAATTCTGCGCAGAACGCGACTTCCAATGCAATAGGCCTGAAACCAGTTGAACTTAGTGTGCTAAGCGAACTGAAATCTACCGCTGATACGATCAAGGTCAGAAACCTGCATGAAGGTTTATTAGAATCCCTCTCCCAGATGAAAGATCGGCTACAGGAATGTGAGTCGACTGAGAGGGAATCTAGGCGTAATGTTACTGGTCGGTTGGCCCACCTGATTGAGTTTGCGATGCTTGATCTTCAAATACTCAAGTCGGTTGTTGGGGAAAACCACAGCGCCCAGGCATCTCACTTTAAAGTGGATGCCAAAGTATTATGCCTTGATGATGGGCGTAAACTGATTGAATCGATTGTAGGTGAGATTGATCTCTATGAGAAACAGAGAAGGGAGCGCCTTGCTGCGGGGCAGAATGCGCAAGCTGATGAGTCTTTCCATGAAGATCTCAGGGATAAAATTCAGAATAAGCTTTACAAAAATATTTTCAGCGACCCAAAGATCCAGTATGTGAATAAAACGATTCGAGCCTCAGGTCGTCCAAACGAATTCAACGAGAATTTAAGTGAGGGGCAGAAAGCTGCGCTTTCTTTGATGTGGATGATACGCTTAGCTGAATTTGCGATAGAGCGTGACGCAAAAAGAATGTCCTCTCGTGGAGCGCGGAAGAAGGTTCGGGATCGTGCAGAAAATTTGATTCTTGTAGATGGCCTATTTTCCAACTTGTCTGACAGGCATCTTATTGAGAGCGCGATGGCTGGTATCGAAAGCACTCGTGGACGATTCCAACTAATTGGTTTTATACACAATCCCCACTACCAGAATGATTTTGGTAAATTTCCAGTTCTGATGCTTGGCAAGAGTAGAGGGAATGTGGAGGGAAGCAGGGGCTGGGTTTCTTTTAGCGAAGGGCTACCAGTTAAATCACAAGAAACGAGTTCTATCGGTCTGGCGCATATCCGGCGTGAGCCCTCGCCGCTACAGTAGGAGTCAGTCTTCGTATGAGCATCGACATGTTGCGAACCATTCTGGCTAAACGTGGGAACGGTCGTTCCTATATTCGTGCTGACGAAATAGTCGACTATATGTGTAATCAAACAGGTCTAGAGCGTGACATAGTTCTGGCAGAGCTTTCTACCCTTAAGGCATCAGGTGAAATAGTGTGCGCAGATTGGCATAGAGGTGAACCTCTTGGTCAGCTACACCTAAAACTCAAACAATCCATGCCCCCTTCAGTGCAGCGCTGGCGGAAAGTTCTTGAAGCGGAAGGACTCTCATCTTCCTGTGTGGACGCATTAGACCCAATGGCAAGTTCGCTGGAAGAGTGGAATGTGAGTGACTTGCATAGACTTTGTGTTGGTTTGGTATCGCTTCGTGCTGATATGCCTACTCTTGGGAATGAGTCTCGGTACCGCGTTAGTGCTCGTTATCTCCTAGGGAGTTCTAAGCTTCTTGATGCGTTACCAACAGCTTCTTTGCGTGCTTTTGGTATCGAACCATCTCGACTTTCTGGGCCTCCCGGCTATGTTGTTACAGCGGGCCCCTCAAATCCAAAGTGCGTAGTGCTTGTCGAAAACCCTCAGGCATTTGAAGTGGCCCTTGAGGCAGAGCAAGCGAAAGAAATCGCTTGGGTAGCAACTTTTGGTTATGGTTTATCACACTCTGGTAATGATTTTGGGCGTCAGTTGGCTGCGTTTGTAGAGGATCAGCGGCGCATGGTTTCACTTGTTCGCAAAGGTACTCCTCCGGATATTTGTCAGCTACTTTTGCATCCTACTATTTACTTCTGGGGAGACATGGATCGGGAGGGTTTTAAGATTTATTGGCGATTGAAAGCGAGAATCAAACAGCTCCAGCTGAGTGCCCTCTATACCCCAATGATCGATATGGTCCGACAAGACCAAGCTCATCCTTATGTGCGCCTTGTTTCCAAGGAAGCACAGGAATGCTGGGTGTGTGAAGATCCTTCTGTTGCATTTATGCTAAAGGTTTGCGAGGAGAAAGCTGTTGATCAGGAGGCACTTAGCATAGAAAAAATTCGCCAATACGCTTGCCACTCATTCGAATTATCCTAATGGCACATAATCAAAAAAGTCATCAATTTCCATCTTAAACCACAACCCAGGCTTTAGTCACCAGCTTTAACTGTAATTATATTTTTAATAACCTATTGATTATCATTGAAAACCTACAACTTTCGATTTAACAAAAAACTGAGGTATAAGGTCGACTCCCCTTGGGGACGCCAAATTTCAAACCCTCGATGCGCAAGCACTGGGGGTTTTTTATTCTTCCTCCCCCTCCATATTTTGTACTTGTAAAACAACCCATCTTAAAAAACTCGTTGGTTTTTGTTGTCAGCAAGTATAGATGTTTAATGTGAACAAAACGCCGCTCCCTTGCTACTTCGATTTCTTGCAACATGCCAACTTCACATAGTATTTTCAGATACTTTGAAAAGGTTTCACAGTGGCTGATACATTGGATGGCAACTGAACTCTGCTGATAAAGGCGACCCGCATTTAAATGGCCATAAATTAGGGGTCAAAATAGGGGGGCAGACCCGAATGGCAGTAGGTTCTCAGTAGTTGCAAATACTGCGCTACATAATCGATTATGACCTTCTGTTTTATGTTGGCACAGAGCTAATGGTTGGCAGGTCGAAGCTCAGTAGCGGCAGTCGGCGCGCTTCAAGGGTGAGCATCTCTGGGCCACTGATTGGGCAGCACTCTTTCGGGCGTTTCCCGAGTCAACTGCGTGCCCGATTGATGTCGATCTTAAATTGCAGCTGAATCATTTTCTGATATCCCTTGCTCTTTCCATCTGCGGTCTATTGTTATTTCCCTTGTTCTGAGGAGGGAGATGGGAGCGCCCAATAAGCGTGGTGGTTTGTGTGGAATTCGTTTATGGTGCCAGCCTTTAAGTAGTCTCCTAGTGATAAGCACTTTAACGGCGGCTGCTCTCTTTTGAAGGTACGATAATGAAGTTGCAACACCAATTTATCCTCATTATGGCCGCCGCTATTGTGGTCTCGTTTATACCGGTATTGAACTGGCCTTTTACCTGGATTCAGACTTTTTTCCACGAGATTAGCCATGGCTTGGCGGCGATTGTTACCGGGGGCAGTGTGAGCAGTATTCAAATTCACTTGAGCGGCTCTGGTCTCTGCTATACCTCGGGTGGTATTCGCTTTATTGTTACTGTAGCGGGTTATTTTGGTGCTACGTTGTTTGGCGTGTTGCTGGTTTTATCGGTCTCTGCGACCTCGCCTTATCAGTCGAAGGCTTTGGCGATTATACTGGCCAGTATTACACTGGGTGCGTTGCTGTTTTGGGCTAGAGATATCGTCACCATTCTTATATTGCTCACGATTGCAGCGGTATCGTTACTGCCCATCAAGGGTGACTGGCACCCTAAGGCGGTTCACATTTTGCTGAAATTTATCGGCTGCTATGTGCTGCTAGATGCGATAAAATCGCCGCTTTGGTTAATTGATGGTCGTAATCTGGGCGATGGTGCAACACTCTCTCAGCTTACCTTTATACCTGAATTGGTATGGGTCACACTCTGGGAGTTGTTTGCGCTGGCGGGTGTGTGGTTTGTATGGAAATCACTGCAGCGCCTTGATTCTACATTGGCATCTAAAGGAGAAACGGTGTGAAACACACCTCTTATTATTGGCGGGTTATTTTCGCCATACTCATTTTGTTGCTGTTAAGCGGCTGTGAAGATCCCAATCGTGCCGCTGCCATTGAGCGTATAGCTCAGGCAGAGCAGCGCTTGGATACATTGCGTGGCGCGCTTGAAAATGGTGGGGTGCGTAATGCCGCACTGATTGAGCGCTATGCCCGCAGTATCAAAGGCGAGCAGCCTGGCATGTCGGCGATTGCTGATCTGATGAGAAAGGACAGCTCTACGGAAGGCGCACTGTTTAAGCACCTGCAAACGCGCCTGAATGAAGTTAAAAGAATGCAGCAGGTGCACAGTGAGCCAAAAGCGCTGCTGATGGAGTCGGAGTCGCTATTGAGGGCGATGGCCATACCGGCCTATAACAGCGCACTCACTGATACCGTCAACGCGCTGGCTGATATGTCGGGAGGTACTCTGCCCCGGATCAATGCCATGAGTAAAGATGAAGAGGCGCTGATTAATGATGCCAGTGACTATGGCACAGGCAGTCAGTTGGTGGGTAATCCCGCTTATGGTCAGTGGAGCCAGAGCAGTGGTGGCACCTCTTTCTGGGAGTGGTACGGTATGTATAGCCTCTTTTCCAACCTTGCCGGTGGTGGGCGTTCAATTCTCTATAACGATTGGGATCGCCATCGCCCCTATAGCCATTATCAGGATCGCGGTGTTCATCAATACGGCTCACAAAAAGGCCGCGAACGCGCCTCAAGTTATCAAAAATCAAATACCAAAAGTTATCAGTCGTCAGCCCGCAAAGGCTCCACTTATGCCAAGGGTAGTGGGGTTAAGGCCCGTAATACCTCGGGCTATGTTGCCTCCAAATCAATGGGGCAGTATGGCGGCTCAAGCAAAAGCAGTGCCTACGGCTCTTCGGGTTCCAAGGGTAGTTCTTATGGTTCAGGCTCAAAAAGTAGTTCATACGGTGGAAGCTTCCGTGGCAGCAGCAGCTCCAGAAGTTTTGGCGGCGGTGGCAAGTGAGTACCTGCAACATGAATTTATGGAGAGATAAATTATGAATCTATCTGAATTAATCGCCTTTGATCAATATCAGACGCTGATTTTGCTCATCGACTTTATTATTGTCACTTTGATACTGACACTGGTGGGCATTAAAATGGGCATTATTGCCAATGTCAGCTCAATTAAAGAGTTATCTGAAAAAGATAACTTCGCCTTCGGCATCTCATTTGCCGGTGCGCTGCTGGGGTTGGGTATTATGATGACTGGCGTTGTGTCTGGCGATGCATCACCTTCGCTACTGTACGAGCTGGGTATTGTGAGCGCCTATGGCGTTGTGGGTATTCTGCTGATGGCCTCTACGCGCTTCTTTTTTGACAAAATAACCCTGCGTAATATCTCGGTGCAGCAGCAGATTATCGGTGGCAATCTGGCAGTGGGTATTATTGATGCAGGCAACATGATCGCCACGGCGATTATTATCCGCGCAGTAATGGTCTGGGTCGATACCGAAGCGCTTTATGGCTTGGCAATTGTGTTGGCCGGCTTTGTAATTTCACAGCTATTGCTGGTACTGGTGACCCGCTACCGTCATGCGGTTTATGCTAAACGCCATAACGGCAAGTGCCTGCAAGCGGCATTGGCCGAAGGTAACAAGGCGCTGGGTATTCGTTACCTGGGGCATAAAATTGGCGCAGCCCTGACGGTGACAGCCGCTTCCGGCACCATCGCCTTCAGTGATAGCTCGCCCTTTGTGGCGATATTGATGTGGGGAGCCGCGTCAGTGGTTTTTATTGTTGTGCTCTCGGTATTGGCGATTCTCTCCCGGCACGTTATTCTGCGCGGTATCAACGTGGTTGAAGAGGTCGATAAGCAGGGCAATGTGGGTATTGGGTTGATAGAGGCGGCAATCTATATCATTTATGGCCTGTTACTCGCAGCATTAATAGCGCCATCGGCCTAACGACCCTGTGGCGGAGCCAACCGATTCCCCTAAAGGCTGGAACATTGTCAACCGCTGGCGTAACAACCGCCGCCTGCTGATGCACGATGTGGTGCTGATTGGCATCATGGCCGTGTTGGCGGGCTGTGGCATGATCTACGAGTTTCTGCTCTCCCACTATGCGGCACGGGTGCTGGGAGCGACTGAGGTGGCCATCTTTGGTATTTTCACCGTGATGATCGCCTCCATGGGGATAGGGGCGTTTGCCGCAGCCCGTTTCAAGTGCCCCTTTAGCAGCTTTGCCTGGCTGGAGTTACTGATCGGTTTGATCGGTGTCAGCTCGATCCTCTTCATCGCCGGTTTAATCGCCTTTAGCTACGTGCTCCCCTCCATTATTGCCGAAACTTACGGCTTGCAAGGCATCAACCTCTCGGGTGGGGCAATCAACACCTTGCAGTGGTTGGCCAAAAATATGCCGTACCTGGTCGCCTTTGTGCTGGGTGTGTTGATCGGTGCAGAAATTCCGCTTATTGCCAAGGTTCGAGAGTCGGTTTACGGCATGCATCTGGAAAACAATACCGGAACCATTTATGGTGCAGACTATATCGGTGCCGGCATCGGTGCGCTGATCTTTGTATTGTTTCTGCTCACTATGGAGAGCAGTACGGCCGCGGTTATTGCCGCCAGTGCCAACCTGCTGGCCGGGCTGTTGTTCTACTTCTGTTACCGCAAACATATTCGTTTTAGTACGCTACTGCTGGTTGGCCACCTGGTGGTCGCCTCCATCGTGGCGACCATCGCCATCAAAGGCCCCAGCTGGGAGCTGGCGCTGGAAGATATGCTCTATAAAGACCAGGTGATAGCCCGCATGACCACCCCTTACCAAAAAGTGGTCATTACCAAGCGCATTATTGACCCGGCCAAAGCACCGGTCTGGTACCTCTACATCAATGGTCGTACCCAGTTCTCCAGTCTGGATGAACAGATCTACCACGCAATGCTCACTTACCCAGCCATGCTCGCTTCAAACCGCCGTGAACATATTCTGATTGTAGGTGGGGGTGATGGGCTGGCTCTGCGTGATGTGCTGCGCTGGAACCCTGAGTCGGTTGTTCTGCTAGAGCTTGATCCACAAATTATTCGGTTTTTCAGTGAGCCAGTGATGCAAGAAGGGGAGATCGTCAACCACCCACTCTTAGAGCTAAACGAATATGCACTGCAAGATAGCCGCGTGAATATCCACCTGGGCGATGCCTACAGCAGTGTGGACGAGCTGCTGGCTCAGGGGCGCATGTTTGACACCATCATTGTTGATCTACCCGACCCCAGTCACCCAGACCTAAACAAACTCTACTCATCGCGTTTTTATGCCAAGCTTCACGCCTTGCTCTCTGGTGATGGTGCCATCGCCATTCAATCCACCTCTCCCTATCACGCCAAAGAGGCGTTCATCTCGATCAAAAAGACCGTAAAACATGCCGGCTTTAAACGGGTAGAGCAGTACCACGCCAACGTTCCTTCATTTGGTGAGTGGGGTTGGACCATCGCCACCAAGGCGGGTAAATCGGCCAAACAGCGTATCGAAAACTATGCCTCACTACCGGTAAATGATGGCTGGATGACCCAAGAGTTGATGCTCGGAGCATTTGCCTTTAATCAGGGTTTCTACGATATTGAACCTGATATCAAAGTAAACAGAATCAACAGTAACCAGATTATTGAATACCACCGCAAAGGGTGGGCGCAATATAATGATGATCAATAGCCCTGACATATTATGTCTTGACATATTATGTCAGAGCGATTAACTTAAGCCTCGTTAACCCAGAAGGAAACAACCCATGAATGAAAATCTAAAGGAACTGATGACTCAAGTGACCACACTCGATGATGAGAAACGTGGTGGTTTGGGTCTAATCTTTGAGATTATTGATGAGCAGGTCGCCAAGGTCACGGTAGAAGACCGTGATGAGCTACCGATCTTCATCACCATGGCTGATGACCAGCTACTCTGCATCTGTAGCCTGTTTGATGAATCACAGGTGGCAGCAGAGACCCGCATGGCGATGTTTGAGAGCATGCTGAACCTGAATATCCCGATGCCCCTCTCATCGTTTGCAAAAATGGATGATAAATATGCCGTATTTGGTGCCATGTCACTAAACTCCAGTGCCGAAGATGTGGCGCTGGAAATTACGACCTTAAGCGATAACTCTCTTGATGCGATTGAAGCATTGAGTGACTACCTGAATTAACTGTTAGAAGGATCATAATCATGTCGAGTATTTTTGGAAAGTTGTTAACCGCTCTGCGCGGCGGTGCACGTGAAGCGGGTGAAGCGGTAATGGATGCCAACGCAACCCGCATCTACACCCAGGAGATTGAAGATGCCAAGAAAAATCTAGGCAAAGCCAAGCGTGACCTGACCAACATCATGGCCAGTCAGACCAAAGGGACGCGTGATATTAAGCAACTTCAGGACGACATTAAAAAATATGAAGCAGCGGCACTGTCAGCCGTAGAAAAAAATGAAGAAGAGCTAGCACTCAGTTGTGCAGAAAAAGTGGGCGAGCTGCAAACAGAGTTGGTCACCCAAGAACAAGTGTTGGCTCAGACGGCGGCACAGGTAGGCAAACTAAAAGCGCTGATCAAACAGAGCGAAACCACCATCCGTGAGCATGAGCGTGAGCTTAAAATGGTCAAAACCACCGAGAGCGTGCAGAAAGCGACTCAATCTATCACCAACACGCAACACGCAGGTGCTAACAAGTTATTGGATGCCAAATCTTCACTGGATCGAATCAAGGCGCGTCAACAGCACACCTTTGATCAGATGGATGCCGCCGAATCGTTGGAAAATGAAATGGGCTCAGGCTCTTTGGATGACAAGCTGGCCCAAGCCGGAATTGGTGGCAATAAAAACAGCGCCAGTGATATTCTTGCCAAACTAAAGCAAGGTGCTAAATAAGGGCTAACGGGGAGCAGCAACGATGGCGGGTTTTTTTAAATCACTATTTGGCAATAAAAAAGAGACGGATAAAGTGCGCCATCTCACCCACCCCCGGGAGCTTGCTGCGGGCGATATCGTGAAGTTTAAACTCTTCACCCCCGTGCCGCTAGCAGGCAACAGCTTTACCGTGGATGAGGTCAACACCTATGACTTTAAATCGGGTAATGAGACCGAATTTGTGCTCAGAGGGAGTGATAAACAAACCCTGTTTATGACGGTCGATGAGTCCGATGATGAAGTTGAATTGCGCCTTTCGGTCAAAATACCGCGAACCGTAGTAGAACAACTGTTTGAGCTGGATCAGTTCTCAAAAGTTTTTGATGCCGAAGAACCGGTGCGCCTTGAACGTATCGGCAACCCAGATAACTTTGACCCGCAGTGGTCATGGCTAAGCCACTGGAGTGCCGAAGCTTACACGCAAAATGCAAAATCAGTGCGCGGCTATTTTCACAAAGGGGACTACCGTCAACAGCCACTTTCACACTCTACCGATGGTGCGGATGAGTTGGACTACTACTCACTGATCAGTGACGATGAGAAATATTACATCGAGATCGAGGTGTATGACGGTGATACGGATGTGATGGTGACCAGGCTATTTGAAGCGAACGATATCGAAGAGCTGTGGCCAAGCACATGAGCAAAAAACCGTCCCGTTGGGACAACTCAAACCGTGCCATTGAGGCACTAAAAAAAGCCACCACCCAAAAAAAATCGACCCAGGTTATTTTTGAACTGGGCGATGCCGATGACCACTTTCGCATGGCAGCGTGCCAAAACGGCCTAAGCCCCTCAGACCAACTGCGCACAATTTTTGGCCTAGAACTGGCGAAGAAAAAGCGCCCCAGACTCTCACTTTCACTCTCAGACCAAGACTGGAACGCACTGGCCAGTCGCTACGGGTTAAAAGTAGTGAATAAAATTGCCATTCGCAAACGAATGGAACAAGCGTTAATAGAGCATGTTAGCCACCTAGAGTAGATGCTTTTCAGGAAAAAATACTCGGCTTAATATACTGGCTGGCTATCATTGTCAGTTGAGTCTCGCCTTACCCCATATCTATATTTGAGACTTAACCTCAGGGCACGGCTTATCGCTGAAAGAGACCCCACTCAACGGGCTAACAACGGCATTACCTCCTCGGTTTAATACATGCGTGTAAATCTGCGTGGTTCTAAAGTGAGGAAGAGGAAGGGGTCTACCATTGAAATTAGTAGATGGTAAGCAGGCATAACAAGAGCTAGACTTAAACCTTGGCAAGGGTAGTGGTTTTCCATTAAACAATAGGCATGTATTTCGACTCAGAACATGTCGTGAATTTCTCGTAAGAGCTCGAGAAACAATTTGCGATGTTCATCATGTTGAAATATGTCGTGGTAAGCCACACCTCGACTCATAACATGATAATACGCATTTTTATATTCTTAAAGGTCTAGCCATATGGAAAACAATAGGCGACTAAATACATTATGTACAGACTTGACCCCTTATACACACAATCTAACCTTATTCGTTAGCATTTTTTACACGCACCTCAATTTACGATTAAGTCTTTCTTTTGGCGCTTTATTCTTGCTTGATGTGAACGCCCAAGATTTCTATCTTTTTTGACTATCCTGAGATTAGCCTTCTCTTTGTGATACTTTTTGAACGCATCTGATATATCAGCATTTTTAAACTCATAAACACTATCAATAGCTTCAATATATTCAATAGCTGACAAATCAATATTATTAACTTCAATAAATCTATCTACAATAACGGAAAATGTATTTGGCTGCCTATGATCAACGTTTAATTCTTCCCATAAACATAACTCTCCTGTTTCTTGACACTTTACTCTACCTTTTTTTGATCTTCCTTTGAAATAAGAAAGTTTTACCTCCCTTAAATCACTGCCTATTAATTCCCTGCACGCTTTGCTGAATTTTGCCGTTGAGGATGAGGCTCCATTGATACATTTTGTGTATGAAAATACAACAGTTGATGAGTCAACCCTGATTATATGAAAGCACTTTGTTTTGTACCTCACCGCATCGACTTTTATATCTTTTATGCCTAGGCCAATTTTTTCTTCCAATTTTTCATGTTGTTCCAATAAACTCGTAACATCTTCAAGGTCATCACCCCTTAATACTTCCCCGTAATCATATGAGTTTAATGTGTTTTTAAAATGCAAAAGAGCATCTTTTTTATAATTGAACCGATGCTTACCTATACAGATTATTTTCTTCATAACTCAAGGCTACTATTTTTTTGGATGCTAACGAGGCTGTAGAAAAACCCATTCAGAATTCCTACCTACCTGCCCAAGGTCTCTTTTTTTGATTATCCTAACCATCACTCAATTTCACATCACTTTCAAGGATAATTATCTTGTAGTCCGACATTTACCTGTCAATAGCGGTATTTACGGCTATCCCCCTGTGTCAGGATAATTGGACTCCTCTTCCTCATACCAATAAGCTGAATAAACCGTTTAGCGGGCAATGAAAGGAGATTATCTTGAACAATACTATTGTTGGCATAGATCTAGCGAAAGATGGTAAGCGCCAAATCAACCCCACCCTACCAACCTGAGCCATTTCCCTCCACCCTGTGATACTCAATCACCACGGAGCATAGAAATGAATGAAGCAGAAGCAGGCACGACAGCACTGACAGAGCGCCAG
>JAKIVC010000043.1 GCA_021647245.1 Gammaproteobacteria bacterium | reverse complement strand
GCATCACTTTGAGCCAAAAGTTGATGATAATTTCAAAACCGAAGATTAAACGGGTCTATTTGACCCGTATCCGGACTTTCAGTCCTTAATACTAACCCACCAGCTTTAGCTGGTGGTTGTTAAGTTTTGGTTTATCAGGTCGAAAAAATAAAGAGTCAATATTGTATTTGACCCCTTCATTTTATCTGTGTGTCTGGCCGTTCTGATACTGGTTTTGGCATCTTTCTGATTCCTGTGTCTGCAACCCTGAATCTATGTTATCTCATACAGGCTGTGTATGAGGGGAGGTTGACACACAGGGCTATTGACAGGTAAATGTCGGACTACAAGATGATTATCATTGAAAGTGATGTGGAATTGAGTAATGGTTAGGATAATCAAAAAAAGAGACCTTGGGCAGGTAGGTAGGAATTCTGAATGGGTTTTTCTACAGCCTCGTTATCAAACGACTACTTGAAATCTCAGGGGCTTTATGCACTACGTGATGGATGGATCAAACTTCACCATGCTAAGTGAAACGCCCTGTGCGGAGCCGCATGCAGGGTGTTGTGGGGGCTGAGGGTTAGAGGCCCTCGGTTACCCGATTAGGCCTTTTGATTCCACGATATATCTATTTTACGGTGATGAGCTACGCAATCTCGAAGATACAAATTTATTAAGCTTTGATACGGAACGCCAGAATCCACAGCCATCCCTTTAAAATAACTGATCACATCTTCACCAAGCCTCATTGTTATAGGTTTTTTAAGCTTTGATGCGTAAGGGTTTTTGCGAGACTTCATTTTTGATAAGTCATATTCATCTTTCATGATGCACCACCTTTATAGAGTTTCCGCTCATTTTTTGTTGCCTTGCGAGCAGATATAATTCTAATAACATTTCCAGAATCCTGTTCGCAGTGACAGATAAGAAGAATTCTGGATTCATTGCTAAGACCAAGTATAAGAAATCTATCTTCTAACTCATAATTTTCTGAATCATAAAATTGCACAGCAAATTCATCATAAAATACAGATTTAGCTTCATCAAAAGAAACGCCATGTTTCTTCTGGTTTGATATAGCTTTGCGGGAATTCCATTCAAATTCAATCATATTTACATTATATGTACAGACAGCAGGATATCAAGCAGAATTGAGTGTTTAATTGGTCTTGTGTACGCCCAGCATAGGCATGAACTAATGGGGTGAAAGTCCTCTGTAGGAAGAGCACCGTCGAAGAGCTGTTGATCGAATTGTCAGAATACTTTACCTTCTACAAAGGTGGGCGTCACCGTTAGTTACTGTCTAATCAAACGCTAGGGGTTTTGTGAATGAAAACGGGTCGAAATGAACCCTGCCCTTGTGGTAGTGGGAAAAAATATAAACATTGTTGCCTCTCGGTATCAGGCGCGGCAAGCGATGAATTAAAAGAGTTATTGTCAGCTCAAGATTTTGATTCAATAGATGATATGCAGGCAGCAACGGATGCCCTTGTGGAAAAACAAAATCAGAACTCCCGAGATGATTTCCTGGGTTTATCTTCTGAACAGGTTTTTCGTATGATCCATTTCGCTTATGAGACACCGGAGCTTTTTCAGTTTTCTGACGCATTGCCCATGGAACCCGACGCCCCTATTTTGATGTTAATAGAGGGGATTGTTTCGGCTATCGATGAGAAGGGGTTGCAAGCAACAAAGGCTAAAGGCGCGCTACCTCAAAAACTCTGTAGAGAGATGTGGAGCGATTACAGTCGATTATATGTCGATGATGATTTTCCCTCTTTTCACAAGGTAAATAGAGAGGATGATTTTTTTGAATTACATGTAACGCGCATTATTCTTGAGTTGGCAGGGTTTCTTCGCAAAGTCAAAGGGCGTTTCTATTTAACTAAAAAATATCAAAAGATAGTCAGCAAGGCAGGTGCAAAAGAACTTTACCCCATCATCTTTGAAACCTATTGCCGTGAGTTTAATTGGGCCTACTGGGATGGTTATGATGATGTTCAATTTATACAGCAATCTTTCTTGTTTACCCTCTATTTGCTAAAGCAACATGGCGATCAAATGACGTCGACCTCTGTCTATGAAGATAGTTTTTTACGTGCCTTTCCTATGGTGGTTGATGAAATAAAAGGGTCTCTTTATTCCACCCCGGAACAAGAGCTGCGCAACTGTTATTACTCAAGGGCATGTGTACACTTTTTGGTGTTTTTGGGCTTGGCAGAACTCGAAGTTGTCAAGAGCGGCAAACCTCAAGAGTATAAATATAAAATCAAAAAAACACCGCTTGCTGATGCGGTTATACATTTTAACTTTATAGACCCAAGCGCTGCTAAGACAACTCATCCAAGTGTTCATTGATCGGCTAAAGGGTGCTTGCAGGTTCAGGTGTGCACTCCGACACAATTACTCGCCAACCAAGCTCTCTATTCGATAGTGACTACCTGCTGCTTCGCCCAGTTGTCGGGCAAGGTAGGGGAGTGCCTGGGGCATATCTTGCTGTAATCCCCAAGGTGGGTTGATTATAATCATGCCGCTGCCGGTCATGCCGTAATCTGAGTGGTCGGGTTTTATGCTTAATTCGTAGAGATTAATCCGCTGAATACCGCTGGAGCACAATGCTTTCTCCAGTCGATCAATCCGCTGTCGCTCCACCACGGGGTACCATAGCGCAAAAACGCCGGTAGCAAAGCGACTGTGTAGCTTCTGTAGTGTCTCAACGACCTGCTGATAGTCTGATTTGATCTCATAAGAGGGGTCAATTAATACCAAGCCACGGCGCTGTGGTGGTGGCATGAGTGCGACTGACCCTTGGTAGCCGTCTCCCGCGACCACTTTAATGCGCCGATCACGGCTAAAGGTCGCTTTAAGGCTCTCTGCTTCGTTAGGGTGTAGTTCGTGTAGCCACAGCGCATCCTGTTTGCTGAGTACCTTGGCCGCCAGCCAGGGCGACCCCGGGTAGCGGCTCAAGTGCTGATGTTGATTATATTCGGCCACTAGATTTCGGTAATCGGCTACAGATTCAGGAAGATCATTTTGCTGCCATAGCTTTTCGATGCCACTTTGATATTCACAACACTTTTGGGACTCGTCGGCTAACAGCGAATAGCCTCCCGCTGCCGCATGGGTGTCTACATAGCAGAGCGGTCTGTCTTTGCGCCGTAAATAGCGTAAACAACGTACCACTACCAGATGTTTTAACACATCGGCATGATTTCCTGCATGGTAGGCGTGACGATAACTCAGCACAAAACACTCCAAAATGAGAGGTGATTAAAAATCAGAGTCTACTGTTAGCCGCTGTTTAAGAGAAGTTATTCTTCCCCCCTGACGCATCGACTCTTATTGTCAGGTGCGATAGTGATGGATTTCGTCAGTTTTTTGACAACTCACAGGTGACGTGATTTACTGCTTTTTAGAGTCAAAAAAAAGTCACCAAGGCGGCGTACATGGCGGAGTCTTTATCTATTCTTGTTGTTTCTCAATCACCTGCACAGTGTGAGTTGTTGAGCGATATTTTGGGTTTTATCGATTACTCAAATACCACGCAAACTGATTTCGACTCTGCTAGAGAACGGCTGACTCCGCCATTGGATGTTGTCATTGTGGGGGCGACTGAGGGTAGTGAACCTCTAGAGGCGTTGTTGCAGGATGTAAAAAAACAGACTTGGGATGATGAGCTTAGTCGCCATACGCTGGTTATTCTTTTAAGTGATCGCCAGCAAGCGCTTAATCTGCCTAAGTCAGATTCTGAGTTGGTTTTTGCTTTACTGGGTTATCCGGTTAAATATCCACAGCTCTCCGATGCGCTTGATCGTGCTCATATGTACCGGCAGAGCAGCGGCTCCTCTCACAGCGTACCGCTCCCTTTTCGTGGCATGGTCGGCAGTAGTCCCGCCATTATGAAGGTGAAGAAGTTGATGGAGCAGGTGGCTGACTCGGAGGCTACGGTGTTGATTTTGGGTGAGTCCGGTACCGGTAAAGAGGTGGTCGCTCAAAATTTGCATGACCTCTCTAATCGTGGTGATAAAAACTTTGTGCCGGTCAACTGTGGTGCGATTCCTAGCGAGCTTTTGGAGAGCGAACTCTTTGGCCATGAGAAAGGGGCTTTTACTGGCGCGATCAGTGCCCGGCAGGGGCGCTTTGAGATGGCAGAGGGCGGAACGCTTTTTCTGGATGAGATTGGTGATATGAGTCTCTCGATGCAGGTGAAGTTGCTGAGAGTGCTGCAAGAGCGCACTTTTGAACGGGTCGGTAGCAATAAAACCATTCATGCCAATGTACGGATTCTGGCGGCAACTCACCGCGAGCTGGAGGATAATATTCGTGATGGAAAGTTTCGCGAGGATCTTTTTTATCGATTGAATGTATTTCCGATTGAAGTCCCTCCACTGCGTGACCGTCTTGAGGATATTCCGTTACTGGTCAATGAGCTTGTTTCGCGGCTGGAGCAACAAAAGCGCGGCTCGGTGCGCTTTACACCCGCCGCCATCATGTCACTTTGCCAATACCGCTGGCCGGGCAATGTGCGTGAGTTAGCCAATCTGATTGAACGAATGGTGATCATCTACCCTTATGGTGTTGTTGATGGGGATGATTTGCCCGATAAATTCCGCATCAGCAAGGGAGATGACCGATATGTGGAGCCTCCACACTTTGGTGAGGGGGTGACAGAAAATGTGATGGCCGAATTGGCGGCGTTTGATGTGGCAACGCGCCGTAACGAAGCGGATATTTTGCCTGAAGAGGGGGTGGATCTGAAAGAGCACCTGGCTGATATTGAATCCGCTTTAATTCAACAGGCGCTAGAGCGCAGCCATGGAGTTGTTGCTCACAGCGCCAAACTGTTAAAAATGCGCCGCACCACGCTGGTGGAGAAGATGCGAAAATATGCCATTCAGCGTGATGATGCGTCATAAATATGCCGCCAATAATTTACCTGCATTTTAACTTGTTGTAAATAAACGAAAAATTCTATTGGCATGGTTATCGCACTATCCCGTTTAGCAATATATTAACGGGGTGGTGATGTCATGTTGAGTCGTAAGCAAATTGAAAAAACTGAGTTAAGAGCGGTGCACCCGCGACACTCATCTGCTCCAATCGTTAAATGCCCGAATAACGCCAGCGCCACGGCTGTTTCACCCGCTCAGGGTGTGGCAGCCACATTAAACAAAAACACTCCCGCGCCTGATATTAATGACCCTCTCCACCATGCCGACCGCTTGACAGCGATCTTGCAGGCACTGCCCGGAGGGGTTGTGATTCTCGATGGTCGCGGCTTGATTATGCAGTGTAATCCGGCGGCAGAAGATATGCTGGGTATCCCGTTGTGTGGGTTGCGTTGGACCGAGATTATTCAACGCGCTTTTTCACCTCGGGCAGATGATGGCCACGATATCTCGCTACGGGACGGTCGTATAGTCAATATCTCGACCACTCCACTGGGTAGTCAGCCGGGCCAGGTCATCCTGTTGCATGATGTGACCAAAACCCGCGAGCTACAGCGTGTACAGCAGCACCAAAAACGTTTGGCGGCACTGGGGGAGACGGTGGCGGGGCTGGCTCATCAGATTCGCACGCCGCTCTCCTCGGTAATTCTTTACGCGTCACACCTGAAAAATCCCTCGCTTGACCCGATTCGCCGAAACAAAATGACCGACCGGGTTATTTCCCAGATTAAGCACCTGGAGGCTTTGGTGAATGACATGTTGCTGTTTGCCAAGGGGGGTATCATTGTTGATGAGGCATTTACCTTGGATGAGCTGGTGGATGAGCTGGTTCAGGCGGCTGAAGAGAGCACCTCAACAACCCATATCACCCTCTGTGTTGAACGTAATGCCCCGTGCACCCGTTTGCGTGGTAACAAAAAGATGCTGTTGAGCACCCTGCAAAATTTACTGGATAATGCCATTCAATCGATGGTTGATGGCGGAGAGTTAACCGTGACGGCGCAGGAGGCTGTAGAAGGGAGCGTCGACATTATTTTGACGGATAGTGGCCCCGGTATTCCCGCTGAGCTGCAAGATAAAATATTCGAGCCTTTTTACACTACCCGCTCCGCAGGGTCGGGGTTGGGTCTTGCCGTCGTAAAACTGGTTGCTCAAGCTCACCAGGGTGACGTTTGGTTGCAGTCAAAGGTAGGAGAAGGTTGCCGCTTCGGCATTCGATTGCCGACCTTCGGCAAAGATTTGGCATAAAATTGGCATTAGATTTTGCCAGTATTTAAACAAGCTTATATCTGGAGTTCAAAAGTGAATACCATTAAAAGCCAGCAGTCAGCCCAACAAAAGAGCGCAATGAGTCAAGCGCAAATACTGGTGGTAGAGGATGACCTCGCGCTGCGAGAGGCTATTTGTGACACGCTCGAGCTGGCAGGTTATTCGACGGCTGCGGTGGCGGATGGATATTTGGCGCTGGACGTGCTGGATAATCAAGAGATCGCCATGGTGATCAGTGATGTGCAGATGGAAAAAATGGATGGACACACTTTGCTTAAACATGTGAAGCAACGTCAGGCCAACATGCCAATGGTATTGATGACGGCGCACGGCTCAATATCAAAAGCAGTTGAAGCGATGCGTGATGGGGCGATTGATTATCTTGCCAAACCTTTTGAAGCCGAGGTGCTGGTGAATATGGTCAGTCGCTTTGTGAATGTGAGTAGTGGTCACGGTGACTTTGTGGCGGAAGATATTAAATCAAAAGAGGTGAAAGCGCTGGCGGCACGGGTTGCCCACTCCGATGCCACTATTCTGATTACCGGTGCCAGTGGCGTGGGTAAAGAGGTGCTGGCTCGTTACCTTCATGACGAGTCGCCTCGGGCCAAGATGCCTTTTATCGCTATAAATTGTGCAGCAATTCCAGAAAATATGCTTGAAGCAACACTGTTTGGTTATGAGAAGGGAGCTTATACCGGTGCCTATAAATCCTCTCCAGGTAAATTTGAACAGGCGCAGGGCGGCACTCTGTTGCTGGATGAAATTACAGAGATGGCGCTAGGCTTGCAGGCGAAGTTGTTGCGGGTGTTGCAGGAGTGCGAGGTTGAACGCCTAGGCAGTGACAAGTTGATTGAGCTGGATGTGCGAATACTGGCCACTACCAATCGCAACATTCGTGAATATGTGACGGAGGGTAAGTTTCGCGAGGATCTTTTTTACCGCTTAAACGTCTTTCCGCTCAATCTGCTTCCGTTGTGTGAACGCCCGGCTGATATTGTACCGATTGCCGAGCGCATTCTAAAACGTGCCGCACACAAGCAAGGGCGGGCAATGCCGGTGTTGAGTGAAGCGGCCAAGCTGAAAATGTCGACTTATGGGTGGCCGGGTAATGTGCGGGAGCTGGATAACGTGATGCAGCGAGCACTTATATTGCAGCCTGGGGAGGTGATTTCTGCAGAGGATATTCACTGTGAAGCGGTTGAACCTGCACTCGAAACCATGACCTCGGCCACCCTTGAGCGGCCAGCAGAGTTTGATTCGGCCTCACTGGGGAGCGGGGTTAAAAATCACGAATATGGTCTGATTCTTGAGGCGTTGCAACGGGGCCGGGGAAGCCGAAAAGTTGCAGCAGAGACATTAGGAATAAGCCCTCGTACCTTGCGCTATAAAATGGCGAAGATGCGAGAAGAGGGAATCTCTATTCCAGCGTAACGGGTGAAGGAGTGGTGACATGAATGATATTAGTGGTAGCAGTGAGATCTCACGCGTATTGGCAGAGATGCGAAATCACAGCCTGCAAGCGCAAGGCTTACAGGTTGAGCAGGCGCAGAAAGTGCCGGGTGGTGATTTTTCCGAGTTATTGAAGCAGGCTGTTAATACGGTTAACGACCTGCAAAAAACATCCAAAGCCAATGCCACTGCCTTTGAAATGGGCGACCCCAATGTAAGCTTGGTGGATACCATGGTCTCGATGCAGAAGGCCAGTATCTCCTTTCAAGCGATGACTCAGGTGCGGAATAAAGTGATACAGGCGTACCAGGAAGTGATGTCCATGCCGGTTTGATAACGGCAATAACCGATAATTTTTTGTGAAGTAAACAATCATGGCTGAGGCAAGCAACACTCAATTGACAGCAACAGGGCAAACACTCCCGCAAACGACAGGAGCGGCGAATCCGCTCCAGCAAGGGTTGCAGAGTGATGTGCTCAAAAAACTGCTGTTGCTGGTCGGCCTGGCGGCCAGTATCGCGATCGGCTTTGCGGTGGTGCTGTGGACTATGCAACCCAACTACAGCATGTTGTATGGCAACCTCTCCGGTGCGGATGCACAATCGGTGGTGGAGGTGCTTCAGCAGCAGCAAATACCTTATAAACTGGATGCTGCAACCGGCGCGGTGATGGTTCCCGCAGGCACACTGCATGATATTCGCCTCTCTTTGGCATCTGAAGGTCTTCCCCGGGGAACCGGTGTGGGCTTTGAGGCGCTTCAACAAGAGAGTGGTTTCGGAACCAGTCAATTTATTGAAACCGCTCGCTACCACCGCTCTTTAGAGGTCGAGCTTGCCCGTTCGATTAGCAAAATCAATGCGGTACGCAGCGCTCGCGTCCATTTAGGGATTCCTAAAACTTCGGTTTTTATCCGTGACCGTAAAAAACCAAGTGCCTCTGTGGCGGTAAATCTTCATCAGGGCCGTCAACTGGAAAGAAACCAAGTGGAAGCCATCACCCACTTGGTCGCCTCAGGTGTGCCCAATATGGAGGTGAGCAGTGTTACGGTAATCGACCAAAAGGGGCGGCTGCTATCGGGTAATAAAAAATCGGATCAACTGGCTCAGAGTAAAGGCCAGCTTGAGTACATGCATCAACTGGAGCAACGCTATATTGATCGTATTCTCAATATTCTGACACCGATTGTAGGCCGGGGCAGGGTACAGGCACAGGTTGCGACGGATGTAGATTTTACGGTTATCGAGCAGACTCAGGAGCTCTACAACCCTGATTCATCTGCGTTGCGTAGCCAGCAGCAGTCAGAGGAACACTCCAATGGTTTCTTGGGTGGCGGCATTCCCGGAGCACTGGCGAACCAGCCACCGGGTGGTGCGGTGGCACCTGAGCAGGTGCAGGAAGAAGCTGGAAATGAACTGAAAAAAAGCGGCAATAGCCGCCGCCAATCCACCTCCAATTATGAGCTGGATAAAACCATTAGCCATACGCGGATGGCTGCGGGTAATATCAAGCGCCTCTCTGTGGCGGTGGTTATCGATGATCGACTACTGGCGGGAGGTGAGCAGCGCCGTCACTCACCAGAAGAGATTCAGCTGATGACCCAACTGGTTAAAGAGGCGGTCGGCTTTGACCCACGGCGGGGTGATAGTGTCAGTTTTAGTAATGTGGCCTTCAACAGTCCTGAGGCTATCCCTGATCTCCCTGAAGTGCCGTTAATGGAGCAGCCCTGGATTTATGACTTGGGTAAATATATTGTTGCAGCATTGGCATTAATCCTGGTTTATATTGGTCTGTTGCGGCCAGTCATGCGGGGTCTGTTTGCGCCCGCTGTTGCACTTGCTCCGGCAGCAGGCGCTAGCTCATCAGCGGGCCTGAGTAGCCTTGAAGGGGCTGATCCGGAAAATCTGACTCCGGGGCAACGACAGGCATTGCTGGAGGCCAGCGACGAAGAGGCCGCTAAACTGCTTGTGCCACCAAGGCGTAGCCATGAGGAGCAGCTCAAAGATATTCGCAAGGTGGTTGATGAAGAGCCTCAACTGGTGGCCGAAGTGGTTAAAGGGTGGATGGGAAATGAGTAAAGCAGCGCATTGTAGGTGTCAAGTGAGGGGGGACAAATATGCCCGCAAAATGACTCCACGCTGGTTTTTTGATGGTTTTTCCCCGGTAGCAATGGATGTGGAAGAGGTTGTTGGTCAGTTTGGGTTGTTGCAAAAAGAGCATAAAAAACTATGAACGGTCTTGATAGAGCCGCCATTTTCCTATTGGCCATTGGTGAAAAGAGTGCATCCAATATATTGAAATATATGGGGCCAAAAGATGTGCAAAAAATCGGCACAAAAATCGCTCAAATGGGTTCAGTCACCTCGGACCAGATCAGCGAGGTTCTAGAGGCATTTTCAGAGTCCATCGGCTCGCAGACTTCGCTAGGGCTAGGTGGAGATGTTTTTATTCGCAATGCGCTTGTCTCTGCGGTGGGTGAAGAGAAAGCTAAAAGCCTGATGGACAGAATCTCCGACAAGGGATCCACCCAGGGTCTGGAGACCCTGAAGTGGATGGAGTCCAAGGCGATTTTTGAAACCATTCGTAACGAACACCCGCAAATCATCTGTATCTTGCTCTCCTACCTCGATTCCGATCAATCTGCTGAAGTGTTATCGATGTTCTCTGATCGTGATCGGGTCGACCTGGTTTTGCGTATGGCAACCCTGGACAGCGTTCACCCCACCGCACTGGAAGAGCTTAATGATATTATGGAGTCACACTTCTCTGGCTCTGCCGGTGTGCAGCGCTCATCAATTGGTGGCGTGAAAACAGCCGCCGAAATCCTCAATTTTGTCGACAGTGCGGTTGAGGGGGATATTATTGATTCAATTAAAGATGTGGATCCGGATCTGGCACAACAGATAGAAGACCTGATGTTCGTCTTTGAGAACCTGATTGAGCTGGATGACCGCAGTATGCAGGTGTTGTTACGTGAAAGCAGCAGTGATGTCTTGATCTTAGCCCTCAAAGGGGCCGATGAGGCGCTCAAAGAGAAGATCTTTGGCAATATGTCCAAACGTGCTGGAGAGATGCTGCGTGATGACCTTGAAGTGAGTGGCCCGGTTAAGCTGAGTGACGTTGAGGGGGCACAAAAAGAGATATTGTCAACAGCACGTCGTCTCTCAGATTCGGGCGAGTTGATCCTTGGTGGCGGGGGTGGAGAACAGTATGTCTAAAGGGCGAGAAGTGGTTTTTACCCGCGCACTGGGTGATGCGGAGCGCCGTGCTGTACAGCCTTTTTCACCCCAGGAAGTGCAGGCCGAAGGGCAAGCTTTTCACGCACTGAAAACGTGTGACGAAGAGGAGCAGTCAAACACCCCCGCGCTAGAAAACAGTATTAAAATGACAGCCGAACAACGGCAACAGCAGGCTTATCGAGAGGCTTACGACAAAGGTTTTGCCAAAGGGGAGCTTGAGGGGGTGCAGCAGGCGTTAGCTGAGCAGCGCCAACAAACAGCAGAACAGGCGCGACAGCTTCAATCGATTCTCGATCGTTTTACGGTGCCTTTGAAAGAGCTGGATGATCAGATTCTGGATGAGCTGGTTGCGATGGTAACCACCCTTGCAAAGCACTTTGTTCGCCGGGAATTGAAACATGATCCGGGTCAAATTATTGCCGTCACCCGCGAAGCACTAGCGGTTTTACCGATGAACTCACGCCAAATCAGGCTGCACCTTCACCCCGACGATGCCACGCTGGTTCGTGAAGCGCTGGCAGTTTCAGGAGAGGATAGCCCGTGGCGCATCGTTGAAGATGGAAGCTTGAGTCGGGGTGGTTTAAAAGTCGTCTCGGAAAATTCACAAATCGATGCAACGGTCGAGAGCCGTTTTGCCGAAGTGGTGGCCCGTATCATCGGTGATGAACGGGATTCAGAGGGTGGGTAACCCCCGCGCCGCTTCATTGCTGGTGCAGCTTAAGCAGTGTCGTGAGCGCTTAGAGATGCCGCTGCCCCTCCAGGTAGAGGGGCGCATCACCCGCATTGTCGGGCTTACGCTGGAGGCCGTTGGCTGCCAATCTCCCATTGGTGGGCGCTGCCTTATTGTTGGCCCCAACAGCATGGTAGAGGCTGAAGTGGTCGGCTTCTCTAATGAAAAACTCTTTTTAATGCCCACCGGAGACATTCGTGGCATCGAACCCAACGCCCGCGTAATACCCACCGGTAAAGTGTATGAAGTCCCGGTAAGCGACCAACTGCTGGGGCGGGTGCTTGATGGTGCCGGCAATCCGCTGGATGGCAAAGGCCCCCTTCATGCCCGCCAGAGAATGCCCCTCAGTGGGCGTACCATCAACCCGTTAACCCGCCGTGCCATCGATAAACCGCTGGATGTTGGGGTTCAGGCGATCAACGCCATGCTCACCGTGGGTGAGGGGCAGCGGATTGGCCTGTTTGCAGGGAGTGGTGTCGGTAAAAGTGTCTTACTCGGCATGATGACACGCTATACCACCGCCGATATTATCGTGGTGGGATTAATCGGCGAGCGTGGCCGTGAGGTAAAAGAGTTTATCGATAAAAGCCTGGGGCCAGAGGGGATGGCGCGCTCTGTGGTGGTCGCCTCACCGGCAGATGCCTCACCGCTGATGCGTTTGCACGGCGCTTCACTCGCCACTGCCATTGCTGAATATTTTCGCGATCAAGGAAAAAATGTTCTGTTACTTATGGACTCACTGACCCGCTATGCACAAGCTCAACGTGAAATTGCGCTGGCGATAGGCGAGCCACCAGCAACCAAAGGCTACCCCCCTTCGGTTTTTGCCAAACTACCGGCACTGGTGGAGCGCGCCGGTACTGGCGATATTGGTGGTGGCTCAATCACCGCATTTTACACCGTATTAGCGGAAGGGGATGACCAGCAAGACCCTATATCAGACGCTTCACGGGCTATTCTTGATGGTCATATTGTATTGTCACGCCAAATTGCAGAGTCAGGCCGCTATCCGGCCATCGATATTGAAGCCTCAATCAGTCGCGTCATGACAGAGATTGTCTCGGAAGAGCAGCAGCAAGCGGCACGGCGCTTTAAACAAATCTATTCGCGCTATCAACAAAATAAAGACCTGATTAGCGTCGGCGCGTACACTCGCGGCAGTGACCCAAGAATCGACGAAGCGATTGCAATGATACCGAAACTGGAGGAGTTTCTCTCCCAGGGAATGCACCAGCCAGTCACCCTGCAACAGAGCCAGCAGGGGCTGCTCGATTTGATAAAAACTGCGCCCAGTGAGCAGCAACCAGTAGAGTCCACTGCAGCGCAAAGCGGCTCAACATAACGCGTTGAGTCGTTACCCTATTTTTAGAGTGATCCCTCCTACACAGTGCCATGTCATGTTTCTGCTCTGAGCCTTTAGGGTGCTCCAGCGTTTTACTATGCCGAGCAGTTCGCGGTGATAGCCAGCGTGAAGATTAAAAGTAGTAACCCAGTTGCAGTTGCAGGTAATCATCTTGTCGATAGCCAAACAGAGGGTCAGTTGTGGCTATGTTTTGAAATAGTCGTCCTTCCAGTGTTGCCTTCCAGTTGTCACCTAAACGCCTGCTTGCTTCTAGTGTGTAGATGAGGCTGCCGTTTTCGAGGTCGGCGATGGTGCCGATAAGTGCTTCACTGCTCTGCGTGTCATTGAGTGCAAAGCGTAGGCCGAGCATCAGGTCATTTTGAAAGGGGGTGGGTGCGCTATCATTCCGGTTGTCATATAAATATTCCACCACCAGTCCTATATCGCGACTGCTCTCGAAAACCCCGTAAAAACTGTATTCTAAGCCGATGGTGGCGGCGTTGTAGTGGTGATCTCGATTGCGGCGTTGAATCGCTTCCAGTTTCCAGAGCCAGCTCCCTTTGGTGGCTTGCAGGTCGACACCTAACTGTTGTATTTGTCGGTAGTAGGGTTGTAGCTGTTGGCCATTCCATAAGAACTCAGGGTCGCGGCTGGTGCCATCGAAGTAGCTGAGGCCAAAATCCCAATCGCCAATGTAGTGTGACCAGCGCAGCGCAATGTCGCGGTGATACTGTTTTTTGGCCGATTCGTAGCGTGGGTTATGCTGGTCGATGAGTAGCGGTGGGCGCAACCGGCCCTCTCTGCCAGCAAAGGTGCGTTCACGGAAGTAGGGGAGCAGGAACAGGTCGATGGTACCCCAGTCACGAATGAGTGCCAGGTTGATCATCGGCTGGCCCAGCTTTTCATCACCATCCATCTCTTCGACCAGGTCGGTTTGATTGATAATGTCGACCAGGTGTTGCGATTCACTCACTCCCCAGAACAGCTGACCAATGCCAATGCGCAGCTCCCACTGATCGGCTGCTTTGGACCACATCAATTCGCGAATATCTATATGGGTGCGCTCACTATCTCCCTGATCCAAGCGAATATAGGGGGTAAATACGAGTAGCTGATAACCGTTGTCCCACTCTTTTACCAGCTCCAGTTCGGCTGAGATCGAGCCGTTTTCATTATGTTGTTGCGGGTTTAATGGCTGCTGAGGGAAGTAACGAAACTCACTGCTGACATTGCCCGATAACTCCACGGCGATGAGGGGCGTCGTCAGGCAGCTTAGCAGTGCCACAAGGAGTAATTGATTGTTCATGATCGATTAACGGATTCGTTTCAGGCTATTTTTATCAAAATCACGATGAGTATAGCCATTGCTGAATTTATAATCTGTCCAGCTGAGTGTGGTGCTCTTGCCGGTGATGTGATTGACCATTTCCATGCGGCCAGCTCGCCAAAATTTATCGTTATACTGTTGATATTCATGGTTGGTGAGGGTTTTTAGCAGCGCCCCTTTTCGGTCATAAAAGTCGACCTTGAGTGCTTGCAGGGTGGTGCTGTCAATCCAGACAATCTGCTGGGTGTAGCCTGAGTGTTTGTAGGTGGGGATGCGCTCAATAACGTGGCTCTCTCTGCCGTCATAAAGCTCATCTTTTAGCCATCTGTAGCTGTATTTTGCAAGCTCTTGAGAGGTGATGTCTTCATAGGCAAACTCACTCCCCATAAAGGGGCCAGACTTGTTATTGGAGGAGATGCGTTTAACCCGTTTTAATGCCGGCAAGTAGAGCCACTGGTCGTCTGCTTTTGTGGCATGGGTATGGCTAAGAAAGGCGGTGCCTTTAACATCATTTGGGCTATCAAAGATACTCAGAGATTTATCACCATCGCCCGCAACCTCCAGCTGGCGATTGCGAATTTCGCGCTGGGTGGTATCACCCTGGCGGTTTCTCAGTGTCATTATCATGGTCGCCGAGCTATCACCCCAGCCGTTGTCGGCTTCATCTGCCGCAGTTGCAATGGCCAGCCCCCGTTGTTGCGGGGTTTCGGCCAATAGGCTGGATGAGAGCAGTAAGCTGAGTAGTAACGCGCTCCACTTGATCATCTCTTCTTCTCCTCAAGTTTCATTAATAGCGGTGGTAATAGTAGGAAGTCAGCAATGAGTGCAAATACAATCACAATGGCGGTTAACATGCCCATGCCGGCATTCAAATAAAAATTAGAGAATGCCAGTACCAAAAAGCCTGAAACCAGTACTGCGGAGGTGGTCACCAATGCATAGCCTACATTGGTAAAGGCGTAGCGTACCGCATCTTCCGGATTGAGCCCCTTCTCTCGTCGGGCACGTAGATATTTGCTAAGAAAGTGAACGGTATCATCCACCACAATACCCAAGGTCATGCCCGCCACAATGGAGAGGCTAAGCCCCACTTCACCGACCAATATTCCCCATAAGCCAAAGCCCATTGCTGCGGGGATGAGATTGGGGATCAGACTGATCATGCCTACTCTAAATGAGCGCAGCGCAAAAATCAGAATAATCGAAATCATAATCAGCGCCAGCGTGGTGCCGATTAGCATGCTCTGGATATTGCGCTTGCCAATATGAGCAAACATCATGCTGGGGCCACTCCCGCCATCGGTGGCGATGGCGGTGCTGTTATCGTTCAGCCATTGTGTCGCACGTTGCTCTAGCGCCAACAGCTCATTTGAGGAGAGTATTTGCGTGCTGACTGTAAAGCGGGTGGCAGATTTATCAACATTCAGCTGGTTATTCAGGTCAAGCCCATAGGGGAGTGACATCTCATAGAGCAGCAGATATTGCGCGGCAAGATTACGACTCTCGGGCTGTCGATAGAAGTCCGGATCATCACCGTGCATGTTTTTATTGAGGCGCTTCATGGTGTCGCTCAATGTGCTGACATGCTTCACTTCAGGCTGTGCCTGATACCACTGGGCAAAGTGCTCCAGCTCACGGAGGAAGTGGGGGTCACTCACGCTCCCGGCATTGGCGTGTAGCGAGTAGTCAATGATATAGAGACCCCCGAGGTGTTGGTCTAAATAGTCCGAATCGGCACGAAATTGAATGCTCTCATCGAAATAGTGGACAAAAACATCATTTAATTCGTTGCGTGGAATATTAGCGATCAGGATGACGATGATAATTGCCATGGCCCACATGAGTCGACGGCGTTGGCGCACCACAAAATCACCAAAGCGGGCCATCACCGCGCTGCCACTTTGGCCATCTTTATCTATTTTGACGCGAACCGGTAAAATGGACATCAAGGCGGGCAGCAGCGTAATGGAGAGAAAAAATGACATGATAACGCCAATGGCTGCCATATTGCCCAGGTGGTTGAAGGGGGGAACATCCGAAAAATTAAGGCTTAAAAAACCGAGTGCGGTGGTCATGCTGGCAAGAAAAACCGGCGAGAGATTAATGCGTAAACTCTCGGCCATGGCGAGGCGTTTCTCCATGCCCAGCCGCATTTGAGAGAGAAAGGTGACCAAAATATGTACCGAGTTGGCAATCGCCACCGTGAGGATGATGGGCGGCGCGACGGAGGAGGGCGGGGTGATTGGGTAGCCGAGGTGGCCGCCGCCGCCCATCCCTGCGGCAACGGAGCCAAAAATAACCAGCACGGTTGCGACGGTGCCGCTAAAGCCTCTTAACATAAGTGCCAGTGTGACCAGCATCAGCGCAAAGCTGAGGGGCATTAAAAATGCCATATCATCTTGTGATGCTTCCGAGAAGGCGTTGTCCATGAACACCGCGCCACTCAAGCGGATTTCGATAGTGGGGTATTGATCACGGTACTGTTGTGCCAGCTCACGGGTGAAGCTAACCACTTCCGGCACCTCTTTTACCGGGTCGATACCGGGCAGTTGAACGGTGACATTGACACCGGCCACATCGCCTCTGCTCGATATGAGTCGATTCACCAGCATCGGCTCTTGCAGTGCGATATGGCGTATCTTATCCCGTGCCGCCTGATCCAGTGGTTCATCTTCCATGACCAAATCCTGCACAACCAGATCATCCTCGTTGGCTTCGGTATGCTGGAAGTTGGTGATGGAGTCGACGCGGGTTGAGTAGGGCATCTGCCAGGCATCGGTAGTGAGCTGGCGAATCACTTCGAGGGTCTCATTGGTGATGATATCGCCCGCTTGCGGGGTGATGATAAACATCACATTATCGTTTTTGGTGTAACTTTTTTCTAGCGCATCAAATGCCATCAGTTGTGGGTTGTCGGCACTAAAAAATACCCGGTAAGAGCTGGAGAAGGTGAGATGTTTTGCACCACTGGCGACAGCCACGACCACTAAAATGGCCAGCATGATCATCCACCATGGGTGATTGACAACCCAGCTGGCGTAACGGGTAACCCAGGTTTGCTGATTCATTTGCGCTCTCTCCATGCTCTCAGGGTGCTATAAGTTGGTGAATAATGAATATTATATAAATTATTCATTAAACGGCGATAAAAAATGCCTGACTTCAATGCAGGCATAGCTTGTTTAACGTTTTTTCAAGCCTTGTAAAATAAGCCTGACGAGCTGCTGCGCCTTGCGCTCAAGCTCAGCACGCGGAAACATCGGTACAAAAAAAGGCGTACTGACCAAGGTCAGCGCCGAGTGCAGCGCTTCAGCATCCTCGGCAACATCGTTGCTCTCAAATTCGCCCTGCTCAACACCTTGTTGAATCAACTGTGCAAGCTGCGCTATCTCACCACTTATCTTTTTTTCGACCAGATAGTGATGCTGCTGACAGACAATATCTACCAGCTCATTCAATTTTGGCCGCTGCTCAAACTCATCGTAATGGTGTTGCAACTGGCACAACGCAAACGCTTTTAACCGCTCGCTGGCACTGCGCTGTTTATTATTAACGATCGGTTGTAATTTCGCCTCTCCCTCCCCCATGCACCGCTGGGCAAGGTGAGCAACAATATCCATCTTGTTCTTAAAGTAGCGATAGAGATTGGCCGCCGACATATCGCAGTCATTAGCGATCTCAGCCATGGTGGTTTTGTTAAAACCGTACTGCTGAAAGCGTAGGTTTGCCGCCTCTAAAATCTGCTGGTGAACCGCTTCGCTGTTCTTTTTTCGGGTAGCCATTGGTTTTAAATCTAACCTCTTGCTTGTGAATAATCAACAAAATATTCACAATTAACCTTTAAAGTAATCAATCGAACGCGGTCACTGATTATAGCTGCGATAGCGGACGTTTGTGCCAATAGGTAGCGGCCAGTGAGCGTGCAGCGGACTGGCTGTCGGCACGCCCTAAAAGCTTAAGTGCAATTGCCATGGTCATCTGAATGGCTGCTACGGCATATTCATTGTCAGAGTGACCACGCCAAACTGATTTCAGTTCGTCAATGTTAAGCTCAGCCGGCTTAACATGGCGGCGTGAAAAACAAGCGGGCCACTGCTCTTCGCAGGCAACCCCGTGCGCTACTTTGTAAACTCGACACTCCGCATCGGGGTTTACCTCCACCTCTCCACCATCGCCCTTAATGACCGCCATCTCAGCCTCTGCCAGTAGCACCTCAGCCTGTTGGTGAATCTGCTGGTAGCCTGGGTGAAAAATACTCTGTAGTGTGGCGGGCGCACGCAGCGGGTTAAGTTGTCGTGCCAGTGTGTGGACGGGGGTGCGTAAGCCAAGGATTGGGCGCAGTTCAATCATCCGGTGCAGTGTGGGAGAGAGTTGCTCAATATCCATATAGCTAAAATTGTCGTTTTCAAGCTGCTCTTCTACCTGTTGCCAGTTGTGTGCAATGGGTAGCTCAAGTGCCTTTAACACCTCTCGGGTGTAGAGGCGGCCTGCTGTATGCCCAGAGGTGCCATGCATAAAGATACGAACGCCGCTATGGGCGAGCGCCAGCACAGCTAGAATGAACCACGGTAGGTGACGACGCTTACCTGCATAACTTGACCAGTCAAGGTCGACGGAAAAGTGACGGGGTATCGATAGCGAATCACGCACCGCCTCTACAAAACCGGCAATCTCCTCACTGCTCTCCTCTTTAACGCGCAACAGCATCAAAAAGGCACCGAGCTGCTCAGGTTCAATCTCGTCACGCATGATCATGCCGAAGGCATCACGTGCCTCGCTTTGGGTGAGCGCACGCGAGCCATTTTTTCCTTTTCCAAGAATACGGATAAACGCTGCAAACGGGTGTTCAGTGCTCATTAAGGGATCCTGTATGGGGTGTTATAAATAAAAAAGCCCCGCAGAACGGGGCTTTTTCATCACACCACGTTGTGGTGATTAATCGTCGCTACTGGCGAAGCCGATGAGGTGCAGCAGGGTAACAAACAGATTGTAGATGCTCAGGTAGAGGCTGACGGTGGCCAGCAGATAGTTGGTTTCACCACCATTCAGAATGTTGCTGGTCTCATACAGAATAAAACCACACATCAGCATCGCAACTAACGCGGAAAGCGCCAAGCCCATCATCGGCATGGGGTAACCGAACAAGCTGGCACCCAGCAAGAGCAGCATAGCGACAATGGCCACAATCATGCCAGCGGCTAGAAAACCACCCATAAAGCTGAAATCTTTCTTGGTCACCAGTACAAACGCAGAGAGCCCAACAAAAACCGCACCCGTGGTACCCAGAGCCTGCATCACAATCGTGCCGCCATTGCTCATGCCCAAGTAATGGTTAAGCAGTGGGCCCAGGCCAAAGCCCAGCATACCGGTGATTAAAAAGACAACACCCAAACCGGCAGATGAGTTGGCGGTTTTAGGTAAAACAAACCAGACCAGCGCCAAGGCACCCAGCGAGCAGATCAGGCTAACAAAGTAGGGTGGGGCGATGGCCATAGAGACACCCGCCATCATCGCGCTGAAAATCAGAGTGACAGAGAGCAGCATATACGTATTACGAAGAACCTTATTGGTTGCCAGTGCTGAGCTGGTCTCCATGGTTGCGACATTCTGGTTGTATTCCATTGTATTAGAGCCTCTTCTATATATGTTTGAGTAGTTAAACCTGTGCTAAAGGATAATGAAGCAAAAAGATAATATCAAGCTGGCATTTTTATTTTTAATTAGGTAGTATGCGCAGCATCAAACCGAACAGACTTTTTTGACCGGTAATGATGGCGGAGGTTCACCGCGCAGATGCTGTAAAATGAACCGTACAATTTGTTTGGAGAGGTGGCTGAGTGGTCGAAAGCGGCGGTCTTGAAAACCGTTGAGGGTTTATCCCCTCCCAGGGTTCGAATCCCTGCTTCTCCGCCATATAAAGTGGTAAGCCGCTAATAAATTAAGTAAAACTTATTTTTATGCGGCTTTTACCCATACTTCTACTCATACCCATCTAATAATCGAAAATCTCACACCGATTTTATTCAAACTAACGATTATAACTATCAGTTATTGTTTTTGTCGCTGCTGAGAGTATTTTAATCGCTAAGAATTTTCTTGATGTAGCCATATGAACTATCCCATCAGGGGTGTCTGAACTCGGCTAAAACCCCAAACTAACTCTAATGCATCGTAAGCGCATAAACAACAGCACACTTGCGCCAGTACAGCGGGTAAGGTTGGCGAATTTAGTTTCTTTGATGAGAGCGGGAATTCAAATGCTGGTTGCGAGCGGTATCTATTGTGCTAGATTGACCAA
>JAKIVC010000042.1 GCA_021647245.1 Gammaproteobacteria bacterium | reverse complement strand
TTTGTTGCTGTCCAGGCGTAGTGGAAAGCCACCGGTGATGTTTTTCTTGGCGGCTTCCAACTCGCTGGCCGTGGGGCCATTTTTACGGAATTCAATTAGCGTGTCTCGTAGCACTTGTAATGCTTCATCCACCGATGCGTTTTTAGTTTGCAGGCCGAGGGTGTAGGGGCCAAGCTCACGCATGGGTGAGAAGTAGCTGTAGGCACTGTAGGAGAGGCCGCGTTTTTCACGGATTTCATTGGAAATGCGTGAGGTGAGACCACTGCCACCCAGAATGTGATTACCCACGTACAGGGTGAAATAATCATCATCTCCCCGATTAATGCCGGGCTGGCCGAGCAGTAGGTGGGACTGGCTGGACGGATGGCTGATGCGCTGTTCGTGAGGGTGTACGAGTGCGGAGACAGTGGCTAGCTTTGGTGCTGGCTGACCTGCCGGTAGTTGGCCAATGATGCGATTGGCCAGTGCTTCAGCTGCTGCGCGGTCTAGGTCGCCCACGATTGCCAATATTGCGTTGCTGGCAACGTAATACTGCTGGTAGTAAGCGACAAGGTCGGCACGGGTGAGTGCTTTGAGGCTGTTCTCATTTCCGCTGGCTGGCTTTCCATAGGGGTGATCACCATAGAGTGCTTGCATGAAGGCATCACGCGCAAGGGCGCTGGGTTGTTGTTTTTTGGCTTGCAAGCCGATGAGCATATTGTTGCGGATGCGGCTAAGGGCCTCTTCTGGGAAGTCAGGTTGGGTCAATATTTTTTGGAAGAGAGATACAGCAGGCTCCAGCAGCTTGGCATCGGTGACACTGCGTAGACTGGCAACCGCCATATCCCGGTGTGCACTAAAGCCGATGGCGGCACCGACACTATCAATTGTTTCAGCGATTTGATCCGCATTCAGCCCGGCAGCACCTTCATCCATCATGGCGCTGGTGATGGCCGCTAATCCACCCTGATTGCGATCACGTGCGGCACCCGCATCGAATACCAGCTGGATGTCGACCATAGGCAGCTCGGGTGCCGGTACAAAATAGACCTTTGTGCCATTCGCGGTTTGCCAGTGTTGAATGGCTGGGCTGGCTTGCAGCAAGCTACTGCAAAGCATCAATAGGAGTAGCAGTGTGAGGTTTTTAGTGTGCATGGGTATCTCCCGTCACCATAGCGGCTGAGTGGTTGTCGAGTGGTTGTGGCTTAAGTACCGCGACGGTGCGTCGATCCTCGATGAGGTATTTGTTGGCAACTTCGCGGATCTGTTCAGGTGTTACCGCTTTGATGTTGTCCAGGTAATCATTCTGTAGGCGATAATTGAGGCCAACAGTCTCCAGCATGCCGATCTTCATCGCTTGATAGAAGATAGAGTCCAGCTCGTAGACCTTACTGGTGATGATCTTTGCTTTGATTCTTTCTAGCTCCTCGTCACTAACGAGCTCTGTTTTTACCCGCTCAATTTGCTCTAAAATGGCCGCCTGTAAAGCTTCAATGCTGTGGCCATTGGCCGGTGTGCCATCAAATAAAAACTGCTCGTTGTGACGTGAAAAGAGACTGTAACCCGCTCCAGCATTTGCGGCGATCTGTTGATTGCGCACCAGCTCTTTGGAGAAACGCGCACTTTTACTGCCATCTAGCACACTGGCTAGCATATCCAGCGCATAGGGTTCCCAGCTGATTTTAGCTGTTTTAACCACCGGTACTTGATAGCCCATAATAAAGTAGGGCAGTTCAGCGGGTGCTTTAACGGTAATTTTCTTTTCGCCCAGCGGCTTGATTTCATTGCGTGGCTTTGGAGTGGCGGTGTTGCTGGGTTTGATGGGGCCGTAATACTTTTTGGCGAGGCGATAGATCTCCTGTGGATCAACATCACCCACCACCACTAAGATGGCATTATTGGGCGCGTACCAGCTCTGATACCACTGCTGAAGATCATTCAACGCCATGTTTTCCAGATCATCCATCCAGCCGATGACTGGGTTTTGGTAGGGGCTGTTGACGTAGGCGGTGGCATTAAACTGCTCATAGGTGAGCGCGGTGGGTTTATCTTCAGTGCGCATTCGGCGCTCTTCCATCACTACTTTCACCTCTTTCTGGAACTCATCATCATTGAGGCGCAGGTTGCGCATACGATTTGACTCCATCTTGAAGGCGACTTCGAGGCGGCTCGCTTCCAGTGTTTGGAAATAGGCGGTGTAGTCACGTCCTGTGAAGGCATTTTCCCGCCCGCCATTGGCGGCAATAATTTTGGAGAATTCGTTGGGGCCGTAATCTTTGGTCCCTTTGAACATCATGTGCTCCAGCACATGGGAGACACCGGTGATACCACCGTATTCGTAGCTGGCCCCTACTTTATACCAGAGCTGGGAGATGGCAACCGGGGCGCGGTGGTCCTCCTTAATAAATATTTTTAAGCCATTATCCAGTTGAAAGGTGTGAACGCCTTGCGGGCCTGCGGCCGCGACATTCTGGACGGCTACCTCTGCAGCAGGCTTACTGCTGTTTGCAGCGCAACCTGCGAGGGCAACCCCTGCAAGTAGTGCGAAAAACGGTTTTTTTATGCTTATTCTCATTTTCGATGCCTTATTTTGCTGATTGGCGTGTTTGGTAATCCCTTGCTGAGTGTTAGGATAATGCATTCCTAAATCAATCGGTATGACTAACAACACAATGTTTAGTTTCCTTAAGCGTAATTCCAAAGATGAAAAAGGTGATCTGCAGCAAAAATCACCTGAATCTTCACCCTCTCCTGCTCAGTCTGTGGATGCAATACCGCCAGTTGCTGAGACGGTACCCGTGGTCGTCACTCCACCGGAGAGCGCGGATAAAGTTGATGTGCCTGCAACAGTGGATGACAAAAAAGGCTGGTTTTCACGCCTAAAAAGTGGCCTGGGTAAAACGCGCAGTAATTTTACAGCCGGGTTGGCCGACCTGGTTTTGGGTAAAAAAGAGATCGATGATGATCTGCTGGAAGAGCTGGAAACGCAACTCTTAATGGCTGATGTTGGGGTTGAGGCGACCCAGCAAATTATCCACAATCTTACCGAGCAGGTCTCCCGCAAAGAGCTGGGGGATAGCGATGCACTTTATGGGGCACTAAAGCAGGAGCTGCGCCAACTGCTGGGTGATAGCCGTCCCTTGAAGATTGATAACACCCAGCATCGTCCCTATGTGATCTTAATGGTCGGTATTAATGGTGCGGGTAAAACCACCACTATTGGCAAACTGGCAAAACGCCTGCAGCTGGAGGGTCGGTCGGTGATGCTGGCCGCAGGTGATACTTTTCGTGCCGCTGCTGTTGAACAGTTGCAGGAGTGGGGTCGTCGCAATGAGGTTCCGGTGATTGCACAGCAGAGTGGAGCCGACTCGGCTTCTGTGATTTATGATGCTGTTGAGGCGGCCAAGTCGCGGGGTGTTGATGTGTTGATTGCCGACACGGCAGGCCGGCTCCATACCCAGTCAAACCTGATGGAAGAGCTTAAGAAGGTGAAGCGGGTGATGGGCAAACTGGATGGTAGCGCTCCCCATGAGGTGATGTTGGTGGTGGATGGTGGTACCGGGCAAAATGCTTTGCAACAGGCGGAGCAGTTCGATAAAACAGTGGGCTTAACCGGGATTACGGTGAGCAAACTGGATGGTACAGCGAAAGGTGGCGTTGTATTTGCCATTGCCAAAAAATTTGGCTTTCCAATTCGCTTTATTGGTGTAGGAGAGGGTATTGATGATCTGCGTGAATTTGATGCCGATGATTATGTGAATGCTCTGTTGGATAGAGATGATGCTCGGTAGGTCTGTTTATGATTCGCTTTGAAAAAGCTGGAAAACGCTACCCTGGTGGCTTTCAGGCGCTGGAAAATATCTCTTTCCACCTGGATAAAGGTGAAATGTCATTTCTCACCGGTCACTCTGGGGCGGGTAAAAGCACACTGCTAAAGCTGATTTCAGCGATTGAAGCGCCAACCGGTGGTCACGTTGAGGTGAATGGTTATGACTTGACCAAAATCAGCTCGCGTAAAATCCCCTTTTTTCGTCGCGAAATCGGTATTATCTTTCAGGATTACAAGCTGCTTTATGATCGCAGCGTCTTTGACAATGTGGCACTGCCGCTGATTGTGTCAGGCACCCCATTCCGTGAGGTGGGTAGTCGGGTGCGTGCGGCGCTGGGCAAGGTAGGGCTTTCCGGGCGTGAAAAAGCATCACCTATTATACTTTCTGGCGGTGAGCAGCAGCGGGTGAGCATTGCCCGCGCCATTGTTCATCGGCCACCGCTATTGCTGGCGGATGAGCCAACCGGTAACCTCGATCCGGATCTTGCCCGAGATATTATGAGCCTGTTTAGTGAGATGAATCAGCTGGGTATAACGACATTAATCGCGAGCCATGATTGGAGCCTGATTGGCCGTATGGGCAAGCGTGTTTTACACCTGGAAGAGGGGCGTTTGCAAGACCCTGATCGGGAGCTGGGGCGATGAGCGTTTCGGGCGGTATGATGAGTGTGTGCATGATGGTAACTGAGAGAATGATGTGCGTATAAAGGTCTATTTCCAACGTCATTTGCAAGTGTTCATGAGCTGCTTGGGGCAGTTTTATCGTGCGCCGATCTCTCATTTTCTTACTGTTTTAGTGATAGCCATCTCGCTCTCTTTGCCCGCACTGCTGCTGGTTGCACTGGAAAATGCCCGTAGCCTGGTGGTCGGCTGGGATAACAACGCAGATATATCACTCTTTCTCAACCCATCACTCAGCCCTGCTGAAGGGGAGCACTTTAAAGAGAGTTTGTTGACGTGGCGGGAGCTGTCGAATGCCCGCTATATTTCGGCAGAGCAGTCACTCCACGATTTTAAGGCCTACTCAGGCTTTGGCGAGGTGTTGGAGAAGCTGGATAAAAACCCACTGCCCGCAGTCATTGTGCTGACACCTCGGCAGAGCACACCGGAAACAGTGTTGCCACTGCTGGAGCGATTGCAAGCATTGCCCGAGGTTGAGTTGGCCCAGCTCGATCTGGCGTGGTTAACAAAAATTTATGCCATGATGAGTGTTGCTGAGCGGGTGGCATGGGTGCTGGGCCTGTTACTAGCGATTGCCGTAGTGTTGATTGTTGGTAATACGGTGCGGGTGGGTATTCAGCAGCGCAGAGTAGAAATTGAAGTGTGTAAGCTGGTGGGTGGAACCAACGGCTTTATCCGCCGCCCTTTCCTCTATATGGGGGCGATTCAGGGCGGTATCGGTGGCTTGCTGGCGATTATCTTAGTGGCCAGTGCTCTGTTACTGCTTAATGGGCCGATCACGCAACTGGCAGCACTTTACCAAAGTAGCTTTAAACTGGAGGGGCTGGGCTTGTCACTCTCCTTGCTGCTACTGCTGAGTAGTATCACACTGGGGTGGTTAGGCTCGCTTTTTACCGTGAACCACTATATGCGTGAAATTGAGCCTTCATAGCGGGAACTTTTCCCCTATTTGGCACTCTCATTTGTTAGTGCTAAAATAAGTAAACGCTAATCGAGAGGTAAGGAAATTAATGAGTACAGCAACAGCATTAAGTGTGGAACTAAGCCCGAGCGCTGATAGCCTTGACAGCTATCTTTCGCGTATCCGGGAGATTCCTGTATTAAGCGCTGAAGAAGAGCATGAACTGGCTGTTCGGCTGACACGTCATAATGACCTAGAGGCAGCCCGCCGACTGGTCTTTTCTCACTTACGCTTCGTGGCGCATATCGCCCGTGGCTACCGTGGTTACGGATTACCGCTGAATGATCTTATTCAAGAGGGTAATATCGGCCTGATGAAGGCGGTTAAACGCTATGACCCTGAGCGTAAAGTGCGCTTGGTCTCTTTTGCTGTACATTGGATTCGTGCAGAAATTCATGAGTTTATTATTCGTAACTGGCGCATTGTTAAGGTGGCGACCACCAAAGCGCAACGCAAGATGTTTTTTAACCTGCGTAGTGCCAAAAAGCACCTCGGCTGGTTTAGCCACGAAGAGGTTAATGCGGTCGCAGATGATCTGGGTGTAACCCCTGAAACCGTCAGGGAGATGGAAGGTCGCCTCAGTGCACGAGATGTCGCTTTTGATGGGCCGGATCAGGATGAGAGTGATCACTTTGTCGCCTCACCGGCCGCGTTCTTGCAAAATAACGGTATGGGGCCGGAGCAGGCATTAGAGCTGGCGCAAACGTCGGGTAACAACCTTAATCAGTTGCACGCTGCGCTGGGTGACCTTGATGAGCGTAGTCGCGATATTCTTGCCAAACGTTGGCTGGTTGACAAAAAGGCAACCTTACACCAATTGGCTGATCAATACGGTGTCTCTGCTGAGCGTATTCGACAGCTGGAGAAAAATGCCATCAACAAGCTCAAGGTGGCAATGGCGTAGTTGGCGGTAAATTTAGGTTACGGAGAGGCCAGCTGGGTATTACCTCAGGTGGCCTTTTTTATATCTTGCGGATTTCAGTCATCAGAGAGCCGCTTTGATTCATAAAAACACGATCACCCATTACTGCGGTCTGCCATGTCACACACGGTTCATTTTAATCTCCATATCCTCTACGACGATTACCTGGCTTTCTACCAGGGGGCTGCTCACAGTGTGAGTGTGGTGGCTGATGATGGTCGCCGTATCGAGTTCCCCGCTAATCTGGTTCGGCGTTACCTGACCCGTGACGGTATTCGCGGTCGCTTCGAATTAGAGTTTGATGAGCAGCACAAACTGATCGCACTGAGACGTATTACATGAGTGGCGTAGAGCAAAGCATCGAGGGAGAGGTGTTGATTCGCTTGGGCAGTTTTCTGGCTATTCTGTTGGCGATGTTGCTATGGGAACAGCTCGACCCACGCCGCCCTGCGTTGCCAGGGCGTGTGTGGCGACGTACCAATAATCTGTTGCTGCTCTTCTTTAATGCACTACTGCTTAAATTGATCATGCCTTTTGGTGCGGTGGCGCTGGCTTTTTATGTGCAACAGCAGCAGTGGGGGTTGCTCAATCAAATACAACTGCCGCTCTGGTTGTCGCTACTCATTGCAGTGGTCTTGCTGGATCTGTTGATCTATTGGCAGCATCGACTGTTTCATGTGGTTAAACCGCTCTGGCGGTTGCATCAGGTTCATCATGCCGATATGGATTACGACACCACCACCGGGCTGCGTTTTCATCCGCTTGAGATCATGCTCTCGATGCTTATCAAATTTGTCGCTATCGTCTTGCTTGGCCCCGCTGCCATGGCGGTGTTGGCTTTCGAGCTGTTGCTGAACGGCTCAGCGATGTTTAACCACGGCAATATTCGCCTGCCAAACAAGTTGGATCAAGCGCTACGTTGGTTGATCGTCACCCCGGACATGCACCGCATTCACCACTCCATCCATCGTCATGAAGCCGATAGTAATTATGGCTTTGCACTCTCACTTTGGGATCGGCTGTTTGGCAGTTACCGACAAGAGCCACAGGAGGGCCAAGTTGGTATGCGCTTTGGGGTTAAATATCAGCAAAATTTTCAACAAACCTCAGGCTTATGGGCACTGCTGAAGATGCCCTTTACTCTCAACCCAGCGATGAAAAAAAATGATGACTGATTACTCGACAATGTTAAATACCTTGCAAATGCTGATTCAACAAGCCGCAAGTGATGAATTATTGCCACGATTTCAACAGATAGAGCGTTGTTTCAAAGCGGATGGCAGCATTGTCACCGAGGCTGATATAGCGATGCAGCAGCGACTCACCACAACACTACAGCAGCACTGGCCCGCCATTGCTCTGCTGGGAGAAGAGATGAGTGAGGCAGCACAACAGGCGCAGATGGCAAGCAGCCAGCAGGGGCTATGGGTGCTGGATCCACTGGATGGTACCAGCAACTTTGCCGCAGGCATTCCCTGTTTTTCAGTCTCGTTGGCGCTACTGGTTGAGGGTGAAGTGGTGTTAGGTATTATCTACGATCCGTTGCGAAAAGAGTGCTTTAGCGCCATTGCAGGTAAAGGAGCCTGGCTGAATGGTGAACGCTTGGGGGCAGGCGAAGAGTCTCTCCCCTTATCGAAATGTATCGCGCTGCTTGATTTTAAACGCCTCTCTCGCAAAATGGCGACAAAAATTGTCAGCCAGCCACCCTACAGTTCACAGCGCAGTTTTGGTTCGGGTGCACTGGACTGGTGCTGGTTGGCCGCCGGGCGAGTACACCTCTACCTGCATGGCCAGCAAAAACTGTGGGATTACAGTGCCGGACAGCTGATCCTGCAGGAGGCGGGTGGCCAGAGTTGTACGCTAGGTGGGGAGGTGGTGTTCAACGGGCGGCTGGAGGCTCGCTCAGTGGTGGCCGCATTGCAACCACCACACTTCGAAGCCTGGAGACGCTATCTGTTTGAGTAAGTGCGAGTCCCGCTGTGAGGTCAGCAAGTAAAGCACACCATGATTATTTACTGCGGTTAGCTCTGCCAGTTCTACCGTCGCGCAAACATCGCCGTTACCATGGTTTCGAGTGCAATGCTTTGGTTTGGGTTTTTAACTTGGGCCATTATCGGCTCGCGTAGCCCGGGCATGTAGAGTAGATCGGCCAGTAGTTGATTGAATATCTGTGAGCCGTGCCCACTGTTAGCCAATGCCTCTAGGTAGAGTAGGCAGAGTTCGCCCTCTTTTAGATCGCCCCAGCAGCGCCCAGAGATGGTAATAAGAAGATCGAGGCTGCTTTTGTGGGGTGATTTTAAAAGTCGCTTGATCGCCTCGCGGCGCATCCCCTCCGGCTGCGCAAATGAGATGGCTCGCAAGGCGGCTGAAATCAGCAGTGGGTTAGCTTTTTCATCCTTGAGCCAGTGGTTGAAGCGGTCAAGCAGTGGTGTGACCAGCATGGTGGTGATCTGCTCATTTTCAAGACACTTGCAGAGCGCCTCAAAGGGCTGCTCAGGTAGTTGGGGAATTGCCTTGGCAAGCGTTGCCGCATTATCACTCCAGTGAGTGCTCACATCGGCTATCCCCTGCATACCGACAAAGGCCCACTGCTCGTACCCCAGCTTGCCGCTAAAGTAGTCGCGGGCGTGAGCATAATATTTTGAGGGCGGGTGTCCCATGGTTTTGAGTGCTTTTGCGTGGAATACCGCCATTCGTTCTTGATTAGGCGTGAAACCGTAGGGGCTATTTCGCATGGCATCTTCTACCTCACTTTTACCCTCATTTTGAGCATCAAGCGAGGCTTTAAAGCTCTTTAGCATGCGATAGACCAGGTCATCACGTGCTGCGTAAACCAAGCGTCCCTCTTCGTTTAAAGGTAGTTTGAGAAAGAGCACAAGCTGCTCGTCGTGGTTGTTCAGGCTCCAGTTAACAATGCCAATCCAAGCGTGGCCTTGCAGTGGGTAGGGGTAGGGTGCATTGTTGCACTCAAATGATTTAAACGCCTCATTGCTCAGTTTGCAGACGCGGCGGCCGAGGTCAAAGACCCGGTAGGGGTTTTTGGTTTGTTCAAGAAAATCGCAAAGGTTTCGAATCTCACTCATGGTTGCCGCCGCTATCTGGTGTTGAAAGCGGCTATTTTACAGTGAAAAATTGAGTGTGGAAGGTGTATTTTAGCCTTTTTTATACGTGTATTCTCTCGTGAAAAGGTTTTACTATGAGCTTTACCAAGCAACGCTAAGGCAATAAAGGTCATCGGTGACCGCATCAGCGGAAACCCGTAAATCATGTCATTGAAGCGGACATCAAGGGTTTTTTTGATAACGTGGAACATGGCCTATTGTTAGAATTTATGCGCATTATAATAAAAGACAGCAGCCTCTTCTTGCTCATTGCGCGATTTTAAAAGCGGGATACGATGAGTTATCTTCTTTTCTACCCATTACCGAAACCACGGATGAGGCATAATTTTTACGCAGTCACATAAAATTGTAAATTAAATTGAAGAGCCGTATGAGGGAAATCTTCAAGTACGGTTCTGTGAGGGGCACTATGCTTCCTTGCGTTTGCAAATTAATAAGCATAGGAGGCATCAATGTCTACTCAACAAAAATTAATCTTCTGTTTTGATGGAACCGGTAATGAACCCAGTGATGCAGAGCAGGGTCGCGGCCTGTTTGGTGTGGGTGATCCTGAAGATGAAAGCATTTCGAATGTATTGAAGTTACATCTTTTACTGGGTGGTGATCTGAAGGGAAATAATCTGTTTCCGGATCAATATGGTTTCTATTATCCGGGGGTGGGCACCTACGGTAGTTGGTGGGATAAATTGCGGAACAGGGCACTGGCACCGCCCGAAGAGGATGTGGGTAGCATTATCAAGCAGGCAGTGAGTGACATCTATAACTATTATGAAGAGGGAGATGAGCTATTTGTATTTGGTTTTAGTCGCGGTGCAGCGATTGCCCGGCGCTTTGTTTCGCTCTTGAGCAGCACACTGCCTGCGTTGGGTATTAAGCCTCCAAAGGTTCGTTTTATGGGGGTGTTCGATACCGTTGCCGCCATAAAACACCCCAATCTATTTAACGAGAAGATCAAGCCCGCTTCAGATGTGGTTTTTGAGAACCGCTTTATCTCACCGCTAATTGAAGAGGCCGTGCACTTGTTATCGCTGGATGATCGCCGTATCGCTTTTTATCCGGCGTTGATGAACCAGTCGGTCGATAGTGATAATTTGCAAGATGCGCGGGTCGAAGAGGTGTGGTTTTCAGGTGCACACAGTGATGTCGGGGGTAGCTTTCGTTATGATGGTTTATCCGATATCACTTTGCAGTTTCTGTTGGAGCGCATGTCCGCCAAAGGAGTGGGGCTTTCCGTGTTATCGCCGCTCGATGTGAACTACAGCGATCTTTTTGAAGGGCCAGATGAGCTGATTGAATATGAAGATCTGGTTATTCAGCCAAGCCATCTTGGGCGCAGCCATGCACAGAGTGAGAAGGCAGGGGCTAAAGAGTTGATGTATGACTACCGTGCACCCCGGGTGAGTGTGAATGATGTGCCCTCAATCTATCCACCGATCATTCACCATAGCGTGTTGGATCGAATGATTGATGATCGGGACTATCAGGCCACCGCGCTGGTAAAAAACAGCACAAACCCCTATACCAATCAATCAGTGGGCGTTAGGGTCTGGTTTGCAGCGCATGATATTAGAACTTTTGACTCAGTCGATGAGGCGATGCGAGCTATTAATATAAAGCCGCAACCACTGGCTATTGGCGAGAGTCGCTCGTTTAGTGTTAACGCAAACGTAAAATACAACCCCAGTCGTCTGCTGCTTACCGCCGGACACAAATACCAGTTTACGGTTGATATGAAACAGCGCTGGTTTGACGGTGCTATCGCTTGTGGGCCGGATGGCTGGAAGGCGAAAGAGAAGATTGATAATCGCCTGCTGCGTTGGGGAGTTAAATTGAAAGAGGGGGGGCGTCGTTTGCCGGAGGCTGCGTGGTTTGAGCTGATTGGAGCGGTTAATCGCCGCGATGAGACCCTTTTCAGGATTTTAAAACATAGCGAAAAAGTGAGTGCTTACAAAGCGGTGGAGAGCGGTGAGTTGTTTGCTTTCGCCAATGACCTCAATAGTAAATATGGTAACAACCTAGGTACTATCGTGGTTTCTGTGACGCGTGTGAGTTAGTTTTGATGGTTTTTTCAGGCAGGTATATCAATGCTTTTTTCTGAATGGGTGGCGATTGCGGTCAATTTATTGATTGCTATTTACCTGATCTACTTTTACCCCAAAACCCAGGCAAAAATATTCCAGGGGATCGAGACCCCGCAGGCTTTTGTGCTGCTGCGCACGGGTGCCAAAGTGGTGGGTTATCTGATTATTCTGGCGAGCTTGGGGTATAGCCTGTACCGCTCTTTTCCACCCTAAGTCCAACAGCCTCCTAGAGTCACGTTACCCCAGTAGCTGTTGCAGCCGCTTGCTAATGTCGGTGAGCTGTTCATCACTGGGCAATTGGCTGCCATCACCAATGCTGATGCCGATTAAGTGACACGGCTCTTCCCCTTTTTTAAGTTGATTGAACAGTGCGACTAACTCAATAGCAGAGAGCGCGTGGCTGGAGTGGGCGAGCTTTTCTGTTAGCGAGTCAGGGTTGAGGGTTAAGAGCTGGCCGAAGGGTTGTTGGCTGATTAAGGCATCGAGTAGAATTACCTGCCTGGCACGCTCTAGTAATGGCGTAAGTTGTGTTAGGGGGCTGTTACTGTAAGCAACTTGCAGCCTGGGCTGTTTTGGGAGTTGTCGGGCAACCTGCCAGGCGATGGAGTCACTGCCAAAGGGGGAGCCGATGGCGAGCAGCAGCCTCTCGGCCTTACTGTTAAGTGGTGGCTCTGTTGTTAGGCCGGGTTGTTGATCCCGCTCAAGCTTTAGGGTTAAAAAATGGGTGGCGCAGGAGATGCAAGGGTCATAATTTCGGACTACCCGCTCGGCCTGGAAACGCAACTCATCTTCACTTCGCTCCAACCCATACTTCTCCAGTGAACAGGCGATATCCTGTTCAATACGTGCTTGGTTTTGACTGGTGGGCGGTACGATAATCGTGTTGAGAATACCCCCTTTCTGGTCAACTTGGTAGCGATGCCACAACAGGCCGCGAGGTGCTTCGCTGCAACCACAACCGATGCCTTCTTGGGGAGTGACCTCTACCGATGGCTGCTCAGGTTGCCGGTAGTTTTGCAGGGTATCCAGTGCTTCGCCAATGGCAAAACGGATCTCAACGGCGCGAGCTACAATGCTGTGGTACATATTGCGACTGGGAAAGAGGAATTTGGTTTGAGCCAGTGGTGCCAACACCTCATCACTGAGTCGATCCTGATTAATATTCAGCCTTGCCAGAGGCCCTAACAGATAGGGCTTGCCATCAAGCAGTGAGTGCAGCGCAGTGGAGTGGGGTACCTGGTGCTCTTTAAAGTGTTGTGGGTATTCATCAATCGAAATATTCAGCCCTTCGTCAGAGACAATGCGCCCTTCATTGAGCGGATACTCTTCGGGGTGGCGCATCGCAACGGAGACGAAGGCTTGCTCATCATCCGGTAGCGTCAGGGTGTCGAGCCACAAGATCAGTGCTTCGCTGTCACGCCAGCCCTGCTCAAGCTGAGGGATTAGTTTTGCTACTTGCTGCGGGCTCGGGGCGTGATAAAAGCCGCCCACTTTAGCCCCCACCGGATGTACAGAGCGACCACCCAGCAAGGTGATCAGGGCATTGCCCAGTGCCTGTAGTCGCAGCCCACGGTGCACCGCTTCATCCTCTTTTTGCGCCAGTTCAATGATGCTTTTGCAGCCGAGGAAGTCAGGAGCTGCCAGCATATGTATATGCAGAGCATGACTTTGAATCCACTCGCCACAGTAGAACAGCCGGCGTAACTGGCGAATCCACGGGGTGGTTTGGGCACGAAAGATCGATTCGATGGCGTGTATGGCGCTCATTTGGTACGCCACCGGGCAGATACCGCAAATTCTTGCCACGGTATCGATCAACGCCTGATAGCTGCGCCCCTGTAAAAGCTTTTCAAAAAAACGGGGCGGTTCGTAGATGCGTAGTTTTAGACGGCTGATCTTGCCCTCTTTGATGTCTATCTCCAGCGCCCCTTCACCCTCAACCCGCGCCAGTACCGGGACGTTGATGCGAATCGTTTTGCTACTTTCGGTGCTCATTTCAAACGCCCCTTTCCGGTGCTGTAAAATGGTTCGGCAGCGCTGTTGATGAAGAGAAATTTTTGTGCGATCTCTTGATCCAGCAGCCCAAACCCCTCCAGGCGGTTGGCCAGTGCAGGGCCGTTGGCATCTTCCGCCGGGCCAAAGCAGGCGTAGCAGCCACGACCAACGCTGGGACAGAGTGCGCCACAGCCATTTTGGGTGACACTGCCCATGCAGGGTTCACCTCTGCTGATCATTACACAGACATGTTGTTGGCGTTTGCATTCTAGGCAGAGCTTGTCTCGCTCAGGTTTGGGGGTGACCCGAAACAGCAAGTCACGCACCACAGTAATGATCTGTTGGCTATTGATGGGGCAGCCCCATAGTGCCAAGTCTACTTTTACATGGGATGAGATAGGGTCGGCGTTATCAAGGGTGTCAATATACTCCGGCTGGGCGTAGATGTCGGCAACCCACTGTCGGGTATCCGCCATGTTGCGCAGTGCTTGAATTCCCCCGGCGGTGGCACATGCTCCGATGCTGATCAGGTAGGCACTGTTGGCACGTATTTTCTGGATACGCTCAAGGTCGTGACGAGTGGTGATGGAACCCTCGACAAAAGCGATGTCGACAGGTGTGTTTTCATCGATGGGCCCTGCCTCGGCAAAGTGTATTATCTCTACAAGGCTGGCGAGTGCCAGCAGGGGTTCTCCCATATTGAGAAAAGCGAGCTGGCAGCCATCGCAAGAGCTGAACTTGTGTATCGCTATTTTAGGTTTGACCATCAGAACCCCTTAACATTGAAGAGCGGCTTGACCTGAGCATAAGAGAAAACGGGGCCATCACGGCAGATGAATTTATCACCGTATTGACAGTGACCACACTGGCCGATACCGCAGTGCATATTACGCTCCATGGAGAGGTAGATATCATCTTCACCCACGCCGCGCTCCAGCATATTTTTGACCACTACTCTCATCATCCCTTCAGGACCACACATGATGACGGTGACTTTTTGGGAGTTAAAGCGTAGCCGCTCAAACAGCTCGGTTACGCGGCCAATATGCCACGGCCAGATAGGTTCACCCGCATCGGCGGCTAGCAACACCTGAGTATCGGCCAGCTCTCGCCATTTGTCGTAGCGTTCGCGCCAGATAAAATCGCTGGAGTGTTTGACCCCCTGCACAATATTCAGGTGACCGAAGCGTTCACGGCGGCGCGCTACATACTCGATAACCGAAACCACTGGCGCACAGCCGAGGCCACCGGTAATAATCAGCAGATCTTTCTGCTCTGCCCGCGCCATGGGCCAGCCCTTGCCGTAGGGGCCGCGCAGACCGATGCGGTCGCCGCTGTTGAGCTGTTCAATGCCATGGGTAACTCGCCCAACGGCTCGAATCGTGTGGTCGATAATATGCAGCTCCTGGGGGTCAGAGACGATGGAGATGGCGACCTCACCCACGCCATGCAGGTAGAGCATGTTGAACTGCCCCGGCTTGAAGGTATAGCTGTTTTGTTGTGCGGTATCGGTAAGGCGTAGGCGCAAGGTAAAGAGTCCAGGAGACTCCTGAATACGCTCGATAATTTCTGCCTCCATGGGTAGGTAAGGGTTACTCATCTTTTTCTCCGCCACAGATAATCGAGACTTCAGCAGTGAGATCGATACCCGCAGGACACCAGCTGATGCAGCGCCCGCAACCGACACAGCCGGAGCGGCCATATTGTGTATGCCAGCTACCCAGCTTGTGGGTTAGCCACTGGCGGTATTTAGTGCGGGTATCGGCACGAATGGTGATGCCGTGGATATGGCTGTGGCCAGGGGAGAAACAGGAGTCCCACTCGCGGTAGTGCTCGCTGGAGTGACCGTCTAAAGCAGCCAACTCTCCCTCGCTATGACAAAAACAGCTGGGACAGACGGCAGTGCAGTTGCCACAACTGAGGCAGCGCTCAGCGATATCTTGCCACTGTGGGTGTTTCAGGTTTTCAAAAAGCTTCTGGTTTAAATTTTGCCCAGGCAGTTGGCGTGTTTGCTGGTTGGCGGCCTTAGTGAGTGCTTGCTCTGCAAGCCGTTGCTGTTGTTCGGTGGCCGGTTGAATGGGCAGTTTTTCAATTAGCTGATGGCCCCGCTGATTGTGTGCCTCCAGCAGAAAGCCATCATCCAGCTCGGTGAGGGCAATATCATAACCGTAGTTAGCCTGTGGGCCATCGCCGGTGCTGGCGCAGAAGCAGGTTTTGGCCGGATGGGTGCAGTTAACTACAATAAGCAGCAGCTGCTCACGGCGTTTTTGATAAGAGGGGTCGAGGCTCTCTTGCTGTAAAAAGTGCTTATCCTGAAGGTAGAGCGCGGCAATATCACATGGGCGCACGCCGATAATAGCGGTGGGCTTTACCTCGGGTTCGATGGCTGTGAAGGTGAGCGTGCCCGATTCACTGCGCTGGCTACGCCATAAAGCTTCTTTGGGTGAAAATACAAACGGTTTAATTCCCTGCGGGCCATTAGCCCAGGCAAACAGGCGTGGTGAGTCACTCTGTTTAAGGCGGTATTGGCCAGCGGCCTGTTGGTCGTGAACCCCTTTGGGGAGTTGATCAATGGTGTTAAGCGTGTCAAAAACAATGGCACCCTCACGCACCTGTGGGCCGACGGTGTGATAGCCGCTCTTTTGCAAGAGCTGCAACAGGCTGGCGAACGCCTCGCGAGCCAGAAAAGCTAGACTCCTCTCCATGCGTCCCCCCTGGTGGTTGATGTTGGTTTACCTACTTCTCAATCTTAGCCCAGCCGGATTAAGCTGGCTAGGAGGCTGTCGGACTTAGGGTGAGTCGACTGCGGAAAAGCCATTCAGGCCCATTTCTCCGATCATTTTCGTTGAATATGCTCAATATTCGCCTCAAACAATCAAAAAAATGGACTCAAAATGGCTTTCCCTCGCTACGATCACCTAAGTCCGACAGTCTCCTGGGTAGATTGCCCTCCCTCTGTATGCTCGATCTGGGGGTTAGGAATCCTGAGAGGGTTAACAGCGAAAACGTCTAACCGCCTGGATGAAGGCGCGCTGTGCATTGGGAGTCTGGTGGGTGGTATAACGCAGCTGTATATAGTGGTTAAAAAGTGATTTTATCTCCTGCCGCTGCTTGGGCAGTTTACGCATCGCTTGTTGGCAGCGCTGTTTTGGCCCGAGCCAGGGGGCGTTGTCGACACCGCGTTTGGCGAGTTGCAGGCAGAGTGTTTGATAGGCTTGCTGTAGTGGCTCTAACTGTTTTTGACGTTGAGATAACAGATAAAGGGAGAGCGCGGCCAGTAGCAACAAAATAAGCAGAGCCATAATGCCCACCAACGCCAAAAGATTAAGCTTGCCCAACCCCAGACGCTCTAACAAACGCTGTTGCTGCTGTTGGTCAAAACCAACCACCCACTGGCTCCACTGGTGGTTGGCAGCATCCCAACCACGCTGGGTTTGCAACCATGCTGCCTGTAGCCAGCGGGTGTTCGGGTCAAACAGCTTATCATTGCGGGTATCGGTAAAGCGTTGTAGGTCCTCATAAGCTTCGATGCGATCGGGTGGAATCACACGGGTAGGGTCAACTCTGATCCACCCCTGCGCCGGTAACCACACTTCCGCCCACGCATGGGCATCGGACTGGCGTACCAGCAGGTAGTCACCTAAAGCATTATATTCGCCGCCTTGATAGCCGGTAACCACCCGTGCGGGCACTCCTGCGGCGCGCATCAGCGTGACAAAGGCGGCGGCATAGTGCTCGCAAAAACCCTCTCTTGCAGTGAATAGGAATTGATCAATTGGCTCCCCTCGTAGTGCCGGTGGGGTTCTGGAGTAATAGAAGGGTTGCTGTTGGAAATAGTCGAGTGCTTGTGTCACCAGCTGTTGGTCACTACCGGCCTGTTGCCGCCACTGTTGAGCCAATGCGCGGGTTTGTGGGTTGCGGTTGGGGGGCAGCTGAAGTGCCTTTTTGCGCTCCTGTGGCAGTAGCTGACTATTTTTGTAGTCGAGCACTGAGCGCACGGTGTAGCGGTAGAGTTCGTTGATTTTATCTTGATGTAGAAGTTGAAAATCCCGGCGCAAGAAGCTCTTTTCTGGCTGTGTTACCGGAAGATCCAAGGCGAATAGCCAGCGCTGCTGGTGTGCAGGCAGGGTGATGCTGTACTCGATGGGTTCGCTGAGGTGAGTAAAGGGAGCTGCCGTCATTGCATTGAAGGGGTCAAGTTTATTAAGTGTACTCCAGTTGCGGCCATCGGTTTGCCACAAAATGGGGCCGCGCCAATAGAGTTGGTCAGCGGCGGGTATCTCGCCAGTAAAGCTTGCCCGAAAGGCGACCGCATCGGAATCGGCCAGACGGGTAATATCGCCAATACTCATTTTGTCACTGAGGCCAGTTGTAGCGGAACTACTGTTATTGGGTAGCGCCCAGAGTGGCCCGGGGATGCGCGGCACCAAAATGAACAAAATCAACACCAGTGGCAGGGCTTGCAGCAGGATCGCCGCCGCACGCTTAAAATACTCCTTTTTAGCTTGCTGCTGACCCTCCTTCGAGTGGTTGAGAACCAGCAGTGAGGCGGTCAGCAGCAGCACCACCAAAAGCAGATAGAGCCCGGAGAGAATCGATTGATCATAGAGAAAACCGCTCAATACCAGAAAATACCCCAGTAATATCACGATCATGGCATCCCGCAGTGTACGCAGCTCGATTAACTTCAGACATAACATCAGGGTGAGCAGGGTAGTGCCCGCATCCAAGCCATTCAGGGTGCGGTATTGAAGATAGGTGCCCGCCAAGAGGGTAGCCGCCAGCAGTAACCTGAAAACGGTGCGTGGAAGCGCCCAGCCGTTAAACTCTTTGAGTAGCCGCCACCCCAAGATCGCCAGACAGGTTGCCGCCACCCAGCCGGGCTGGCGAAAGAGATGTGGCAAGATAACCAGCAGCAGCGCGCCCAGCAACCAGATAACACCACTAGCAGGGGCCGCTTGCTGCTCCTCTTGATAGCGCTTTGGCTTCTGCTTGCGCCACCCGATCATGACTTTTGGCCATACAGTGCCAGTGCACTTAAACACTGTTCATAGTGTTGCTGTCCCTGGCCGACTGGAATGTGAGCACCGGGAATCTCCAAGCCATAGCGGAGGTGACCCTGTTCGGCCTCAATTACCCAGCGGCACAGCTGGCTGAGTTTAACCTCGGTGGGCTGCTCGGTGAGCAGCTGCCAGCTGACTTTTAGCTCATCTGAGCGGTCACCGCCAAACTGCTTTGTTAGCAAACCACGCTCCCGGGCCAGTGCTTTCCAGTTGAGGTGGTGAAGTGAGTCGCCAGGATGATAGGGGCGCTGGCCGATGAAGTCATCACTGCCCCGGCCACGATCACCCTCACTACCCTGCTGTTGAAAGGGTTCATCTGGTAGGCGACGTGTGCCGGATGGTTTGGGGTAAACCAGAGCTGAAACGTCAAAATGGAGATAACTCCAAGCGTGAAAAAACCCCAAAGGGAAGCGGGTGTAGAGGGTGATCCGCCCTATGGGGTGCCGCCCACGGGGCAAGGCTGGAAGCTCAAGATTGATCCACTCGCCCTGTTGCGGATTCAGGTCAACTTGCTGCGGGCGCTCTTTTGGCCAGCCCAGTTTAATTGCCAATCGTCGCTGGGGAGAGGGGTTATAGAGATGAAGGGGTAGCTCGAGTGACTCACCAGCAAAAGCAGCTTGCGGAGTGCGAGCGCGCAGTTGTAGCCCTTGCAGGTTCCGGAAGCAGTGCAGCATTGAGACAATGGTCACACTGGTGAGTAAAAAGGTGAGCAGGTAGGCGAGGCTGTTATTGTAGTTGATGGCCGCTAAAAACATCGCCAGCAGTATCATACCGAAACTGACCCCAGCCCGTGTTGGTAAGATATAGATACGTCGCTGAGTAAGGGTGATGGTACCTGACTCTGGCTCCTTTGCCGTAAAAAAACGGGCCAAATTGAGGCGGGCTGAGAGCGACATCAGCGAACAGCGACCTCATGAAACAGATTGAGCAGCGCGTCACTGCTATAGTGCTCCCCCACCTCCTGACTGATCAGGCGGTGGCCTGCCACATAGGGCAGAAGCTGCTGCAGATCTTCTGGTAGCAGGTAGTCGCGCCCTTCAATAAAGGCCCACGCCTTGGCCGCCTGTAACAGCCCCAACCCCGAGCGGGGCGAAAGGCCATTTGAAAAATAGGGCGCTTCGCGGCTAAAGCTGAGCAGCGCCTGTAGATAGTTGATTAAGGCATCGGTACATTGAACCTGGCTTACCTGCTGTTGCAAGGCTAACAGCTGAGGCGTCGTGGTCACGGCAGAGAGCTTATTTAGCCGCTCACGACCACTGTTGCCAGCAAGTAGCTGCCGTTCAGCCGCCGCATCGGGGTAGCCCAATTGAATTCGCATCAAAAACCGATCCAGCTGCGACTCCGGTAGCGGGAAAGTACCCACCTGAAATGAGGGGTTTTGAGTGGCGATAACAAAGAAAGGATCGGGTAGTGGGCGGGTTTCACCCTCTATACTGACCTGCTGCTCCTCCATCGCTTCCAGAAGTGCACTTTGTGTTTTGGGTGTGGCACGGTTAATCTCATCGGCGAGCACCAGCTGGGAAAAAATCGGCCCGGCATGAAAATGAAACTTGCCACTCTCCCGCTCGTAGATCGCACTACCCAGAATATCAGCGGGTAACAGGTCGCTGGTGAACTGAATACGACTATATTTTAGCCCTAGCGTGGCTGCCAATGCGTGGGAAAGAGTCGTCTTGCCAACCCCCGGAATATCCTCAATCAGCAGATGCCCCCGTGCCAAAAGGCAGGCCAGCGCAAGCTTGAGCGGTACCTCTTTGCCGAGAATGACACTGTTGAGCTGCTGTAATATGGTTTTAATCGTGGCGTGCATATGAATTAGGCCTCTGATTACATTGCTGTCTGTGGACTATAATCGGTTGATTGCTTTGTAGTTTGAGCCAGTGTGGTAAATTATCAAATGTCCCAAGCTCTTTTCAAAGGTATCGATTTCTGGCAAAGTAGCGACTGATTTAAAATTGACGAGCGGAGAGATAACGTGGCAAAAGCGAGTGCACGACACATTTTGGTAAATGGCGAAGAGCAGTGTAACGATTTAAAAACACAGATAGTAGCGGGTGCAGATTTCGCCGACCTGGCTAAACAACACTCCGGTTGCCCCTCCGGTCGTGATGGCGGAAACCTGGGTGAATTTGGCCCAGGCATGATGGTGCCCGAGTTTGATCAAGTGGTTTTTAGCGCGCCGATTGGCGAAGTACAAGGGCCGGTTAAGACCCAGTTTGGCTACCACCTGTTGGAAGTGACTGAACGCAGCGATTAGATTTTTTACAGTCGCATTAGAAGGCCTGCAAGATGCTAATCTTGCGGGCCTTTTTATTGCGCGTCAGCCCAGTGTTGCACGGGAAAGGGTAGGTCAGAAGAGTGCTGGCTTAAGCGCTTTTAGCATGAAAGTCTGAGTTGATGGATTTGTGCTATAGAAGCGCTAACCCTTGCCATTTGCTAGACGTTATCGTCTACTAACAACACGGTGTTCGACGGTGATCTTCATTAGTTCATGCCCATGCTGGGCGTACACAGTTAGCTCCAACGGACAATTTAAGGCGGCACTTGTTTTGCGTTCGTAAAAACGTGCCACTTTAAATTTCAGCTGAATAAGGCGTGGTACATGATAATAACCATAGACAAAATAATCTATACTTTGGCGGGCAAACAAATGACATGTCATAAGCTGCTAATGGCAGTTGCCAAGTTCAAGGGAGTGCCAGTTTCAGACCCAATGAGAAAAAATATTAGCAATTTTTCACAACGTAGAAATAAGCCATCTGAAACCACACTTAAAAATTTCAAGACACTCTTAAAGGAAGTGGCTAACCATCAACCATATTCAGATGATATTGATAACATCAGCCTGTTGGATGACATTGATTTATCAACTTTCGAATTACAATTAAAATATAATGAAGAGTGAGACTCTTGCAAAACTGCGCAATAAACAACCAGCTTTACACTTACCATCAACATGCAGTGCTAAACATCATTTAAAGTCACAGCATGCGGTGACCAAGTGGACTGCCAAATAGTTTTGCAAGAGACTCAAGCATGCTGGGTTTTTAGATCCTAAATAAGGACATTTTTGGAAAAGAAAAAAGGATCAAGTTCAATATTAACTATTCCTGATTGCCCTCAACCCCCCCCCCACACCGACCCGCCCCACCCCCACCC
>JAKIVC010000041.1 GCA_021647245.1 Gammaproteobacteria bacterium | reverse complement strand
GTGTGCGTAAATAGCGCAAGCACGGTTCTGAGAGGGGTGTGGTAACAATGGTAGAAGCAGGAAATCGGCCGTGTGATGGCCATCATGATCCTGATAAAGCTAGAGGAACCCATCTACTCGACCAAATGCAATATTAACTTTTTGGTTGTATAGCCTATCCTTGGCTATATAGACTGATCGCAGTTCACTTGGGATTGAGGCGTACAGGGATGAAAATGAGGAGGTGATTAGAAGAAAACAAGAGCTTAGTTTATCAGTCTGGATAGATAAGCAGTCAATATTGCACTTGACCCCTTATTCTCTTATTCTTTGAGGGTGGTCGCTTGGGGGAGTGTGTTGAGATCCAGCACAGTGCGCAGTGCTTCATCTTCCTGAAGGTGGCGAATATGGTCTAGGTGGAAGCGGCCTTCATGCTGCATTAAAATGAGCGCCTTGATGAATTCAGACGGTTTATATCCGCGATTGCTTTTGGGCAGCGGAAAGTGATGGTCAATACGCTCGGCGAGATTGAGAGAGTCCATTAACTGGGCTGCGGCTAATAGCTTTTTTGGCGGCACTTTTGTTATATAGCCGGGGCATGAGGTTGACTCCTTGTGGTGTATGCGCATATGCAGTGCGCATGTGAAATGTAGCAAAGATGCGGGCGTCTAATAAGGCTCATTTTTTGTTAAGATAAATCCAAATCGTCGGGCTTGGCGGTGGAGTGATATGGGGTACGATGAGTTGCGCTAAGCGGGTAGCTAAGAAGCTCCCACGATACTTCGCATGCGGTTCCGTGCAGGGCGTTTCACTTGGCTATGCTCTGTGCTACCCACTCCTATCAGTTGAGTTTTATCTCTTTTTTCGCCCTCTCTTTCATCGGCTACGCATGGTGCGAGCAGCGCGTTGAGCGGCTTTATCAATGCTATTGATAATTGCGCGGGTCAGTAGTTGGTTGCTTTGCCGGTTGGTCTCCGATTCACTGAGCTGTACATAGCCCGCTAGTTCGGCATCATTCAGTGTGCGAAAGGCGTAGAGGTATGAGTGTTGTACATGTTTTTTGATGTCACCTGCAATGGTTTTTCGTACTTCATCCTGCATTTTTTCAAGCTCTTCATCATCAATTTTCATGTCGGCATCAAGTACCGGATTGATGGCTCTGAAAACCGAACGAAAAAAAGCGAGTTGTAGCTGGGTGCTGAATTCACTGGTGCGGTTGGCGCTGTCGAGGCGTTCGATTAATGCCATGCGTGAGGCGGGTGCGGCTTGCTGGTTGAGTGTTTCGGCATATGCCATCATCTCTTGGGCATTTTTTGGGTCACTGCTGGCGCGTTCCATTTTGGCATGTTTCATCCAGAGTGGTTCAGTCAATAGGTCCAGATAGCGATCCGCGAGCGGTTGATCCATGTTGCGACTTAGTTGGGCGCTGATATCACGTTTGATGCGCTCAGGAGTGAAAGCGTTGCTGAATGCACCACTGAGTTGTGAGTTGACTTTGGGTTCATCGATCGCGAAAGCACTCTGTTTTAAAGCGGCTAGCGCAAGCCGGGGTGAGGCATTTATCAATTTATTGATGCCGGTGTTTTCGAGAATGCTATCGATACTGGCTTGAGTGGTTTGTGCCTGTAGGGGTGATGTGGCAATCAAAAGGGTGCAGAGCGCGATCAATAAGTGGCGCATGTTAATGGCTAAGTGCATGTTTTTTACCTGTGTTGATTAGTCATGATTTATGGTGAGGGAGACGGTGTCCAATTCACCCAGCTTAAATTGAATGTGGTCACCCTGTTTGACGGCGATGGGTGTTGTGGCCGCACCCGTTATAATCCAGTCACCGGCTTGTAACTGTTCTCCGTGCGAGGCCAGGGTGTTGGCGATTTGCTCAAGTAACGGGATAAAAGTAGCGGGCACTCGGCTGGTATCCAGTGTGCGTACCACCTCACCATTGACAGTGAGAGTGGCACTCAGTGAGTTAAGTTCCAGCATTTTGACTGTTTGTTGGCCCACGACCACTGCTTCATGCATCAGGTTGCTGGCCAGTAGTGCTGTTATTCCATTCGCCTGTACTTTGGCGCTATTGACCAGCTCTAGTGCGGTTGCGTAGCCACCAATGGCCGCTTCAATTTCTGCACGGGTACTCTGTGTGGTGATGGTGTTTGTGAGTTGGATGGCGATTTCACCTTCAACCAGCAGTGTACAGTCACCGATGCAGTGATGGTGGCCCTGTTGTGGGTAGCAGCGCTCTTGGAGTAGATAGCCTATTTGTGGGGCGGCCAGTCCCGCCGCTTGTTGGTCGCTTTCACGGTTAAAGCCTACTTTCCAACCGATTCGTTCTGATCCGCTTTTGAGTGCTTCACGCCACTGCTGTAGCTGTTGCTGCATGCCGTGCTGAAGCTGGCTTTCGATTGACTGGTTCATGCGGGTTAATCTCTCGGTATTCATAATTTCGCCCATCATAGAGGGAAAAGTAGAGGGAGGCTATAGCCCGATGATGGCAGGTGAGGGGGTGCGTAACTCAAAATATTTTTGGCTGAAGGCGGGTGCTGTATTTTGAATTTAGTTGTTTAATGTCGGGTTATCGCCATCTATCGCTGGAGAGAGGGTGGGGTTTTGTCGTAGAATGGCCCACCTTTTCGAGTGATATATTAAAGAGACAGATAATGCTGCAATTACGTGGTTGCCCAGCCCTTTCCACTTTTCGCCTAAATAAGCTGCTTATTGCCCTTCAGGCTCAGTTGCCCGAGATAACAGCGGTTGCGGCTGAATTTGTTCACTTTGTTGCGCTTGAACGCACGTTGACGGAGCATGAGCGGCAGACCTTAAGTGAGGTGTTGACTTATGGCCCCGAGGCACATCAGGATGAGCGCGAGGGCCATATGCTGGTGGTGATTCCACGTGTGGGCACCATCTCCCCCTGGGCAACTAAAGCCACCGATATTGCTCATAACTGCGGTTTGGTTGCCATTAAACGTATCGAACGTGGCTGCTGTTTTAGTTTTGTTAAAGCGAACGGCAGCGCCCTTAGCCGCGATGAGGCGGATATGATCAAGCCTCTGATCCATGACCGCATGACTGAGATGGTGATCGAAGAGTTTGCCGATGCCGAGGCACTGTTTTCGGTGGCTGAGCCACAGCCGATGAGTTCGGTTGATATTTTGGGTGGTGGTCGTGATGCGCTGGCTGTGGCTAATCGTGAGCTGGGTTTAGCACTTGCAGAAGATGAGATTGACTATCTGGTTGAGAGCTTCAAGGAGCTGAAACGCAATCCCAACGATATTGAGCTGATGATGTTTGCCCAGGCAAACTCTGAACATTGTCGCCATAAAATATTCAATGCGGATTGGATTATTGATGGTGAAAGAAAAGATAAATCGCTGTTCGGAATGATCCGTAATACCCATGAAAAGTACTCGGAGGGTGTGTTGTCTGCTTATAGCGATAACTCCTCGGTTATTCGGGGTAGCTGGGCGGGGCGTTTCTATCCAGATTCCGATGATAAAACCTATCGCTACCGTGAGCAGGATCTGCACATTCTGATGAAGGTGGAGACCCACAACCATCCGACGGCCATCTCTCCTTTCTCGGGGGCGGCGACTGGCTCGGGGGGGGAGATTCGTGATGAAGGTGCAACCGGTCGAGGCTCCAAGCCAAAGGCGGGTATGACTGGCTTTAGTGTCTCCAATTTGCGTATTCCCGGTGCAGAGCAGCCATGGGAAGAGGATTTTGGCAAGCCTGAGCGTATTGTCAGCGCGCTGGATATTATGATCGATGGCCCACTGGGTGGCGCGGCCTATAACAATGAGTTTGGTCGCCCGAACCTGTGTGGTTATTTCCGTACTTATGAAGAGCGGGTGCCGGGTCCGAAGGGTGATGAAATACGCGGTTATCACAAGCCGATTATGCTGGCGGGTGGTCTGGGTAATATTCGTGATGACCATGTGAAAAAACAGATTATTCCGGCGGGTGCGCAGCTGGTGGTGCTGGGTGGCCCGGCGATGCTTATTGGCTTGGGTGGGAGTGCTGCTTCATCGGTCGCTAGTGGTGAATCGTCTGAGGATTTGGACTTTGCATCGGTGCAACGGGCTAATCCGGAGATTGAGCGCCGCTGTCAGGAGGTGATCGACCGCTGTTGGCAGATGGAGGCGAACAATCCCATTATCTCGATCCACGATGTGGGTGCCGGTGGTATCTCCAATGCGATGCCAGAGCTGGTGAATGACGCGGGCCGAGGTGCAAACTTTGAGCTGCGTGCCGTGCCGAATGATGAGCCGGGTATGCCACCCATGGCGATCTGGTGCAACGAGTCCCAAGAGCGCTATGTATTGGCAATCGATGAGGGTGATCTTGCTCTGTTCAAGGCCATATGCGAGCGTGAGCGCTGCCCATACGCGGTAATCGGCGAGGCCACAGAAGCGCGTCATTTAATGGTGGGTGATGCCCACTTCGATAACACGCCAATCGATATGCCCATGGAAGTGCTGCTGGGTAAGCCACCCAAAATGTTACGGGATGTGAAACACGCCCCTTTCCAGAAGCGTGACTTTGATACCCGTAACATTAATATAAAAGAAGCTGCTTACCGTGTGCTGCGCCTCCCTTCGGTTGCCGACAAAAGTTTTTTGATCACCATTGGCGACCGCTCGATTACCGGCTTGGTTGCCCGTGATCAAATGGTGGGTCCATGGCAAGTGCCGGTTGCCGATGTGGCGGTGACCGCTGCCAGTTATGATGTCTATAGCGGTGAGGCGATGTCGGTGGGCGAGCGAACGCCTGCCGCCATTTTGCACCACGCCGCATCGGCGCGCATGGCAGTCGGCGAGGCGATTACCAATATCGCAGCCGCTAAAATCAATAAATTAAATGACATTAAGCTCTCTGCCAACTGGATGGCTGCAGCGGGTCATCCGGGTGAGGATGCGGGTCTTTATGAGGCCGTAAAAGCGGTGGGTATGGCGCTGTGTGCCGAGCTTGAGCTGACCATCCCTGTGGGTAAAGACTCCATGTCGATGAAGACGGTGTGGGAGCAGGCGGGTGAAACCTGCTCGGTCACCTCACCACTGTCACTGATTATATCCGCTTTTGCCCCGGTAACAGATGTACGCATCACCCTCACTCCTCAACTGCGAACTGATCAGGGTGACAGCGATCTGATTTTGATTGATCTGGGCAAGGGAAAGAACCGCATCGGTGCCACGGCATTGACCCAGGTTTATCGGCAGATAGGGCACCACCCCGCCGATCTGGACGATGGGCTGTCATTGAAACACTTCTTTGAGGCGATTCAGAGGTTGAATGGCGATAACAAACTACTGGCTTATCACGACCGCTCTGATGGGGGGCTGTTCGCCACGGTAACCGAAATGGCCTTTGCCGGTCACACCGGTGTACAGATATTACTGAATGATCTGGGCGATGATGCGGTAGCCGCGCTGTTTAATGAAGAGCTGGGAGCCGTGATTCAGGTTCGCCACACCGATACCGATGAGGTTTTGAAGGTGTTGCATGATGCAGGTCTTGGTCGCTATAGCACGGTTATTGGCAGTGTGGCTGATCATGACAACATCGAATTTTTCCACAATGGCAAAGCGGTACTCAGTGAAAGCCGTACCGCACTGTACCGTGCCTGGTCTGAGACCAGCTACAATATGCAGCGACTGCGTGATAACCCAGCCTGTGCAGAGCAAGCGTATGACCGCCTGCTGGATGCCAATGACCCCGGATTGCAGGTTAAGCTAAGTTTTGATATTGATGACAATGTCGCCGCGCCCTATATTGCCACGGGTGTTAAACCTCGCGTAGCGGTGCTGCGAGAGCAAGGTGTTAATGGGCAAATTGAGATGGCGGCCGCATTTGACCGTGCCGGTTTCTCAGCGGTAGATCTCCACATGAGTGACATCATTGCAGGCCGGGTTTCACTGACTGAGTTTAAAGGTCTGGTGGCCTGCGGCGGCTTCTCATATGGCGATGTGCTGGGTGCGGGTGGTGGCTGGGCTAAATCAATACTGCATAATAACCGGGCACGTGATGAATTTGCCGCCTTCTTTATGCGCGAAGATAGCTTTGGACTCGGTGTCTGCAACGGCTGTCAGATGTTCTCTAATCTGCACTCCCTGATTCATGGCGCTGAGCTGTGGCCTCATTTGGTACGCAACCAATCGGAGCAGTTCGAAGCTCGCTTCACCATGGTAGAAGTCGTGAAAAGTAACTCACTCTTTCTGCAAGGTATGGCGGGTTCTCGCATGCCCATTGCCGTTGCTCATGGCGAGGGGCGAGCGCAGTTCCGGGCAGGCACCACCGCTGAACAGGCGATGGCAGCGGGCATTGTCGGATTACGTTATGTTGATAATTACGGACAGGCGACCGAAAGCTACCCCATGAATCCTAACGGATCACCGTTGGGTATCGCCGGTGTCAGCTCTACAGATGGTCGTTTTACCATCATGATGCCGCACCCGGAGCGGGTGTTCCGTGCCGCACAGCACTCATGGCATCCTGACGAGTGGGGCGAAGATGGGCCGTGGATACGGATGTTTCGTAACGCCCGAAAATGGGTCAGTTAAACGTGTGACTAATCACACTTTTAGTAAAGATATAAATAAATAAAAGAAGTAGTAAATATAATTTTAAGAATGACGATGTATACTCCATAGTTTAGTGGGCTGTTTCAGCGCACTTCGTTAATCGCACAGGCGGGTAAAAAGAACAAAATGATCGATCAGGAAAAGAAGATTGTAATAAAGGGTGTTACCAAAGAGGGCGGAAAATTCCGCCCCAGTGACTGGGCGACCCGACTGACCAACGCCGTATCCAAACCAGGTCGTGGCGGTCGTCTTATTTATAACCCCAAGGTTAAAATGGCGCTGATCGATGGTATCAACTGCGTGGTGATTGATCCCTCACTGGAGAGTGAAGAGCCGATGCTCTACGCTTTTCTAATCAACTTTGCTACTACTAACAATCTGCAAGTAGAAAGTCCGAAATAGAAATAGCACCAGCTCTTAGCCAGTCAGCCAGCTTGGCTTGGCACCGGATAAAGCGATTATTTTCACTCCAAGGCCGTGATAGTTGCATGATTTTTGACATCCCTGTCGAAACGATTTCGCTTAATAAACCCTCCTGCCCCTTTATTTACGGCCTCTAGCAGGCTGGCTTTTCTCTTCTCCTCCCGATCAAAAATTACACGTTATTTAAGGGTTATCATGCTGGAAACATTACCGTTATTGGCTCAACGCGCTTTTCCTACGATTCAGCGCAGCCAGTTGCAAACACTACAGGTTAATCTCGGTTATCGCTGTAACCTGCAATGTTTACACTGCCATGTTAATGCGGGGCCAAAGCGCACCGAAGCGATGAGTCGTGAGACCATTGATCAACTCTTAAAGCTGATCGACAGCGGTAACCTTAAAACGCTCGATCTAACGGGGGGCGCGCCGGAGTTGAATGACCACTTCAGATACCTGGTGAGCGAAGCGCGAAAGCGGGGATTAACAGTGATCGACCGCTGTAATTTGACGATACTGCAAGCGCCAGGTGAGGAGTCATTGGCCGCGTTTCTAGCACAACAGCAAGTGGAAGTGGTCGCATCCTTGCCCTGTTATCTGGAGGAGAATGTGGATGCCCAGCGAGGCAAAGGCACCTTCGCCGATAGTATTCAGGGGTTGCAGAAATTAAATGCGCTGGGTTATGGGGTCGATGGCTCGTCGCTGCGGCTTAATCTGGTATACAACCCCCAGACGGCTGTATTACCACCACCGCAAGCACCGCTGGAGCAAGCATACAAAGAGGCGTTGTGGCAGCGCTATGGTATCCGTTTCAACCAGCTGTTCACCATCACCAATGTACCGGTCAAACGTTTTGGCAGCCTGCTGCTCTCAACAGGGCAATTTGAACTCTATATGGATCTACTACAAAAATCATTCAGTGAAGATAACCTAGAATCGGTGATGTGCCGCACTCTGTTGAGTATTGACTGGCAGGGGTACCTCTATGATTGTGATTTTAATCAGATGCTTGGCCTGCCGGTGGGTTGTGGCGCTGGGAAGCCCCTGCACCTCACAGCGCTCACCAAAGCCAACCTGGAAGGTGAACCCATCACCGTGCGTGACCACTGTTACGCTTGTACCGCAGGGCAGGGCAGTAGCTGTGGTGGTGCGCTCGCTGAAGAGTGACGTTTTGGTTTTAACCCCTCTATTTTAGAGGGGTTAAAAAGGTTACACCAAACTCTTTTTCTTATCGTGAATGGCGCTGAGTAGTTGCTCAAAGGCATCTGCAAACAGTTTGACACCTTGCGCTTCCAGCTCATCAGTGATGGCTGTGAGGTCGATTTTTAGCGCGGCCAGTTGTGATAACACAGCCTCTGCCTGGTCCAGCTCTTTCTCCAGTGTTTCAGCGGCAATACCTTCAGAGCGGAAAGCATCGAAGGTGGCTGGCGGAATGGTGGTAACCGTCTGCTTACCAATTAACTCATCAACATAGAAGGTCTCTTTTAGTGCTGGGTTCTTAATGCCGGTTGATGCCCAGAGTAGCCGTTGTGGTTGTGCGCCTGCCGCTTTCAGCGGTGCAAAACGCGCTGAAGAGTAAAACGATTTAAAGCCTTGATAGGCCACTTTGGCGTTGGCAACCGCCGCTTTGCTTATGAGTTGGCTGGTCTCTGCGGCTATTTTTTCCAGCGCAGCATCAACAGCGCTATCTACCCGGCTAACAAAAAAGCTGGCGACTGATGCGATGTTATTAACGGGCTTTCCTTCGGCAAGGCGCTTCTCTAAGCCCTTTATATAGGCATCGTTGACGGCAAGGTAACGGGCCACAGAAAAGAGCAGTGTGGCATTGACATTAACCCCTTCAGCGGTAAGCGCTTCGATGACCGGTAGCCCCTCAAGCGTGGCAGGCACTTTAATCATCAGGTTTTTACGGTCGATCCGCTTTACTAGCTCCAGCGCTTCGGCGATGGATGCTTGAGTGTCTGCTGCCAGATCAGGAGAGACTTCAATACTGACATAACCATCTTTCCCTTTTGTCTCCTCATATACCCCTTTGAAAGCATCTGCGGCCATCTGAATATCTTCGATTGCCAGGTGGTAAAAGAGTGCTTTTGCATCTTGATCAGGGTTTTTAGCCAACAGCGCTTTCAGCGTTTCATCATAGTCACGACTCCTCATCATCGCTTTTTGAAAAATAGCCGGGTTGGAGGTCATCCCTTTCAGACCATCCTCATCGATCAAACGAGCGAGCTCACCATTTTTAATCATCGAGCGCTGGATATTGTCATACCATGGGCTTTGATCAAAATCGGCCAGCTGCACTAAAGGGTTGTTGCTCATTTTCAGGGTGCTCCTTGGAGGGTGATTTTCATGTTCAGCATTAGGCTGAATACTTGGGCTGTTGATCGGCTCAGGCTATTAATACTTTAGTTGCAGGAGAGGGGATCTATCTGTTTTCACCTTTTGAGGCCGCGAGTAAAATGCGATCCAAAATGCGAGTGGAGAGCAAGCGCTTGAGGTAGCCAAACAGGTAGGTAGGAAAGGTGACGTAGTAGCGCGGCTTTGCCCGTTTGCTCTCCAGCGCGTGCAGCAGTTTTTTAACCACCGCCTCTTCACTGAGCGTAAACATGCCTTTATCGTCATGTTGGGCCAAACGGCGCTCCACCGAGCGGTAGTAGGATTTGAAATAACTCTGCTCAACAACAATATTATCTCTGAAGGCGGCGTGGGCATTTTTTCTAAACTGGCTTTTAATCGGCCCAGGCTCAATGAGTGAGACCTGTATCCCGCTCCCGTTTAACTCCATACGCAGCGTATCGGTTAACCCTTCCAAAGCATGTTTACTGGCGTTGTAGGCTCCTCTGAAGGGGAATGACGCAAAGCCGAGCACCGAACTGTTTTGAATAATGCGACCATACCCCTGACGACGCATGACTTTAACCACGCGGCAAGTGAGCTCATGGGTGCCAAACAGATTGGTTTCAAATTGTTGTCGCAAGGTGTTGCGGCTGAGGTCTTCAACGGCCCCGGGTTGACCGTAGGCACCATTGCTAAAAAGCGCATACAGCGTGCCACCGCTCTCTTGTAGCAGTTGTTTTAACGCCTGTTTGATCGACTCAGAGTCATCAAGGTCAAGGTGCAAGCAGCGTATTCCACTGTTTTCGAGTAGCGGAATATCTTTTTTTTGGCGGACACTGGCGAAGACTTTGTAACCTCTTTGGTGCAGTGTTTGGGCGGCAACAAGGCCGATCCCGCTGGAGCAGCCGGTGATTAATATACTTTTATCATGATTTTTTTGCACAGCACTGTTCTTTGTTTTTGATTTTTTGACGGGTGTTAGTCACCCACAATACCACACCCCAGGATAGGCTGGTGCAGATACTATAGTGCTCATACCACGCTTGTGAAATATCGCAGAAGGGGTTAAATCAAGACTGACAACAGCCTCAACCTCCTAACTCAGTAGGCCCGCCACCACATTTTTCAGCTGGCTGGGTTTAATCGGCTTGCTTAGCACGTAGTAGCCCGCACTCACCAGTTGCTCACGCAGTGCCGGGTCGGTGTCACCGGTAATCAGCAGAGCGGGCAGTTCGGGATCGATTGCTTCACGGATGGTAGCAATCGCTTCAAGGCCGGTTACACCGTGTTGCAGGCGGTAGTCACTGATTATCAAGTCAGGGGGGCGCTGCCGCTTTTTTAGCTCTAACAAGGCTTGTTGAGCAGATTCAGCGCACGTGACGACGCAGCCCCACTGATTCAACACCCCCTTGGTTCCTTTGCGAATGTTGGCATCATCGTCGATCAGTAGTAGGTGCTGACCTTTCAGGTTATGTTCTTGAAAATTATTTGTTACGGCGGGGATTCGCGTGCGCTCACCCAGTGGTATTTTCAGACTGAACTCTGATCCCACACCGAGGGTAGAGTCCAGATCCATCGGTAATTTAAGCAGTGCTGCGGTTCGTTTAACCACTGCCAGCCCTAACCCAAGCCCCTTCTCACGGTCACGCTCTGGGTTAGCCAGCTGATGGTATTCGGAGAATATCAACTGGTGTTTATCGGCAGGAATGCCAAGGCCGGAATCTTTTACCGCCAGCCGGATACAGCCCGCCTCTATCTGGCCAGAGATTTCGATACTGCCCTGTTCAGTGTATTTAACCGCATTGGTCAGCAGGTTGCGCAGAATGGTGCCGAGCAGCACAGAGTCGGTGTAAACCACCGCATCACAATGATGTACTTTGATACTGACCCCTTTTTGGTGGGCCTGCTCTGAGACGCTGGTTACCAGGTCGTCGATAATTGGGCGCAACTGGAAGTGTGTGAGTACCGGTTTTATACCCCCGGTCTCAAGGCGTGAGATCTCTAGCAGTGCCTCAAACATCTGCTCCATGGCGCTGTGGGCGGTACGGATATGCTTAAAAAGTTGATGCTGACTGCTCTTTGTTAACTGATTACTGAGTGACTCCATAAACAGCCCCATGGCGTGCAGTGGCTGGCGCAGGTCATGGCTGGCTGCGGCCAAAAAGGTCGACTTGGAGCGATTGGCCTGTTCGGCGACATCTCGGGCACGCCCAACTTCATTAAGTAACTTCTGGTTGGCCAGGTCTGCGGTGATCGAGCTACTGATGGTGCGATCCAGGTTGCGGCTGTAGAAAATGTTAACGGCAAAAAAGATCAACGTCAGTACGGAGAGTGAGTGGGAATATGCCCAATCCAGCGACCATAATTTAATCGCAAGCGGGATCAAAACACCGCTGGTAAAGGTGATATAGGCAGGACTATAACAGGAGAGTGCCGGCAGACTGCCCGCGCAGATACCGATCATGACCACCAGCAAAAATATCGTTAGTTCAGTATGTTGAGGGTCAAAAAACAGCCAGGCACCCGCGCCCCAAACCAGCCCGCAAATTAAGCCGGAGAAAGCGTACTGGTGTGCCCAACGGGTTATTGCGTGATGCCCCGCCTTAATGGCTGCCGGAAACTGTTGGCGCATGAGCAAGCGCCAGCCAAATAGCAAAACATTGACCCCACACCACAGCAGAATGGTCAGATGCGATTGGCTCTCCCACAAAACGATTGCGCAGATGGCCTGTACCAGCAGATTACCTACCCAGATGATCGGCCATTGCCGCAGCAATAGCTTAATGCGCGCCTCAAAAATTTTTTCTTCCATACGACCAGCATAACGAAAAAAGATGAGTGTGAAATTTTTTTAGCCGCGATAGCGCTAACTATATTTACCCCGCAGACACAAAGAAAGAGAAGTGCTCAACCCCACTGGGGTCGATATCTTTTATGATGACGGTGCCCGCGTCACTTCCGTCACTTCGCCACAACTTGGCGCGGCCACTCTCATCCACTGCAATGAAAAGCAGATACCCTTCGCCGGATTGAAACATCGCCGGTTTGCTGGGGAGTGCGCCAGGGTAAATATCTTTTACCAGACGAGTGCCTGCGGCCGTGCCATCACTCACCCAGAGCTCGTTACCGTTAACGCCATCATCGGCACTGAAAAAGAGCAACCCCAGTGAGGCGACAAAATGTGCGATACCGGTTTCAGATCCCGCGTAGTAGTCCAGATCGCTGCTCACTTGCAGGTTAGCAATCTGTTGGGTGCCCGCTGTTGTTCCATCACTTACCCACAAACCGTCTAAGGCCGCATCAGGCCCAGCGCTCAGAAATAGCAGTTGGTTATTCACCACATGCAAGGAGGGGGTTGTAAAACCGGTGGCCGGTGCATCCAGCTCTTTTAGCAGAGTGGTGCCCGTCGTGGTGCCATCACTTACCCACAGCTCTTTGTTTATGCCGTCGTTGTGAGCCAGAAAATAGAGCCTGTTATTGAAAGTGATCATATTTTTCTGTCCGCTTGAAACATTGGGGGTGAGTGAGCCAACGCCTCCAGAGAAGTCATGCAACTTTACGGTGTTGGCGCTACTGCCATCGGTTTTCCACAGGTTATAAAGGCCATTCTCAGAAGAGGAGAAGTAGAGCTCACCGTTAAGCTCAACAAAGTCTTTTATGTCGGTGTACCCTTGCACTGTTTTCAGTGCAAGGGCGGGGTTAATACCATCGGTTTTATAGAGTGTGGTGGTGCTGGTTGGGGTGAATGTTCGGCTGAAAAAGTAGCTATGGCCACTCAGGGTACCCACATCGTTTAGATAGTAGCTGCCGGGTGACTCATTAAAGACCGTAATCAGGCTGTTATCACCGGTATCTAGCGAGAGCATTTGCCGGTAGTTAAAGGTGCCATCAAAAGAGGTGCTGGCGGCATATATTAGCCGATCACCCAGTGCGTTGAATGCGCTTGGGTTAGCCGAGGCTAAAGCCCCTTGCCCAACATAATTGGCATCGGCCGCAGAAGGGAGCATCACCGTACCGCCAGGGGTGCCATCCGAGCGCCACAGTTCACGACCATTGATCATGTCACGGCTTTGAAAAAAGAGTGAACCGGCGATGGTTTTGTATTGATAAAAATCCCTATTAAAAACGCTCACAGCTGCCGCCTGTTGTGTTCCGTCAGGGGTGCCATCGGTAACCCACAGGTAGTAGTCAGAGTTGTTTGTGGATGCGGCAAAAAAGAGTTTGCCGGGTGGCTGGCTGTTATTGACAGTGATGGTGACGCTATCCTGTGCCTGATCTCCCCGGTCATTGGTGACCGTTAGGCGAAATTGATACTCACTACTGCTTACGGCACTGGGTGCGGTGAAGGTTGGGCGTTGCGCGCTACTATCAGAAAGCAACAGGCCACCGTTGCTGAGCTCCTCCCATAAATAGTGGCTGATGATATTGTCGGGGTCATGGCTACCGGAGCCGTCTAGCGTGACCTGGGTATTTTCAATAACCACCTGATCTGCACCGGCATCGGCCTGTAGCGGTTGGTCAAAACCATTAATGGTAATGGTCACCGTATCACGGCCTGTTGCCCCTTGATTATCGGTGACGGTTAGCTGGTAGATGGCAACACCGCCATATTGAGTGGGCGGTGCGGTTACTAAGGCACGCTCACTATTGGCGTTTGCCAACTGAGGGTAGAGATCTTCCGAGGCCAGCTCCCAGAGGTAGCTGATAATCGTACCATCTGGATCAAGGCTATCGGCTGCGCTCAAGGTGAGCGTATTGCCACTGCTGATGGCCCGATCTCCCCCCGCATTGGCAATGGGTGGAATATTGGCCGCTGGCAGCAGATTAAAGGTGAATGTCTGTGCAAAAGAGGGGGATACCTGTGGCTCGACCCGGACGGTTATCAAGGGGTTGGCCGGTCGTGTGGCCGGGGGAGTGTAGCGGCCCATTGCGGTGATAGAACCCACCGTTGCTGAGCCGCCGAGCGCACCATTGATATACCAGTTGAGGGTGGTGTTGGCTAAGCCAGCCAGGTTAAAACTGAAATCAACTGCCGCAGCTGCAACAGGGATATCTTGAGGAGGGGTGACCGATAGTGTGACTTGATCGTTGAGTGTCAAGCTCACCGCTGTTCGGCTACCAACGGCAATGGTTGCCACGGTTGTCTCGCCACGAAACAACAGCTCACTTCCTGCCCTTGCGCTACCACGAATGGTGTAGTTATTACCTGCTGCAATGGTCAGTGTGGCACGACCACTGGTGCTGATAACATCGGCTGATGCCAGCAGATGCTGCTGCGAGTTGAACACCTCAATCAGCAGCGAGGTAACCTCTTCCGGAACCGCAGAGAATGAAGCTGCTTTGAATGAACCTTGAGTGCTCGACACTAGACCGGGGATGGTGACCTGCACAGTGGCCATGCCATCATCGGCATGGCTCTCATCCTCGCCATTATCGGGAAAAGAGCAGGCTGATAGCGTAATGAAAAAGGCGGTCATAACCAGTCGTTTAAGCTGCCATAAAAATTGTTTCATAGTTAAAACTTCCAACGCTGTTCAAAGTTAACGGGCGCGCCCATGCTGAATTCCAGCAAGAGGCGCTGATCGGTGAGGTCACTTGCCGGGTCAAGGCGGTCGCTGCGGCGGTTATAACGCCAACTCAATGCAAACTGTGCATCTGCCCAAGAGGCGGTGACTGCGCTGAACATATCCTGAATTGACCAAGCGATACGGGCACTGCCGCCAAAGGTTTTATTATTTTGTGAGCCATCGCTGGCGCTATTGCGCTGAAAAGAGAACTGACTGTTCAGCATGATTTTTTCAGCAAAGAGTGGGAAATCAGCCGAGAGATTAAATAGGTCTGATAACTGGGTAACCTGAGTCTGGCTGCTGTTTTGAGCAATATTCAGGCTCAACTGCACCACCTCGGCACTGTAGCCCAGGTTTAATGCGTGATTGCGGGTGTTGCTATCTTTACGGGCATCCAACCGACTCTTGAGTCGTCCTATTGAACTGTTCCAGGAGAGGTTGAGTGAGCCGATAGTGTCTGATAGCCCCACAGTTAAATTTTCTCCCCGGTTGTTAATTCGTTGATCAATGGCCGGTTCATTATGGGAGCGCTGCTCACTCACGCTCAAACCGGTATTAAGTGCGGGCCAATCTTCAACAATGAAATCCAGATTCAAACCCGCATTTCTGGATGTGACAATGGGACGACTCAGATCCTTTTCGATATTATCCTGAGTGGTGGCGAGTGAGCTGGACCAACCGATCATCTGATATTGGCCGTCCAAAGAGAGGTCTAGCCCCTGCCGGTCATTGGAGAAATTTGGCTGAGCAATCGTAGCGTAATCAGCACCGTAACGGTGCAGGCCCAGTGACGATGCCAGCCCGTAAATGTCTCGGCTCATCGTCAACTGGTAGGCATTATCTTTTTGTGCCGCAACGGCATCACGGGTATCCGCATCGAAGCGACTTGCTGCAATTTGTGCTGCAATTTTCGTCTCGCCCAGTCGGGTGTTGAGTAGCACACCCACGGTATCTCCCGTATGAGGCTGTTTTTCAGTGGTGGTAACGCCTACTGACTCGGGCTGTTGCAAAGCACCGCTGACCAGCACCCATTGAATCGAAGAGTGCCCCTGTTTGCCCAGTTGTTGCTCTCCCGAGATACCATAGGTTTGGCGATTGTCGAGTGACACCCCCGACTCCCAACCTTCAATAGCCGATGTTCTGACATTAAATATTGAACCCGACCAGCGATCATTTTCACTCTTTAGTAGTAGGCCACGACGTGAGAAACCCGACAAAACCAACGGCGTGCCGCTGATACTGACATCACCAAATTGCAAGGTATGGTTACGGTAGGTATTGGTAAAGAGAAAACCGGAAGAGAGGTTAAACGCAGGATCAGCTCCCCGTTGATAATTGATATTGACACCGGAGAAGTGTGACTTGAAATCTCCTTCCTGATACTCGCTCTCTGCATGCAGATTACCGCTTAATGCCAGAGGACCTTGATCGTTTTGCGATGAATCCCGCTGCCCACCCAAACTAAAGCTCGCGTTACCGCGCAATACCAGCTCGCGTTCAATGACTTGCTGTGGTGATGGTGCATCAACAAAGTGCAGTGGCTGTGTGGCGAGTACGCGGCCTTCAGCAGAGATGACCTGCAAGCGTGACTCACCGGAAAAGAGCTGCGAATCGTTGCTCAATATCCACTGATCACCGTCGCGCTGCACAATATCGGTCACATCAATATCATCAATATAGAAGCGGCTCAGTTCATCAATAGTGCCAGTGATCTGGAATAGAATCTGCGGTTGATCGGGCGTGATTTCACGGTTGTTTAAGTTGATCGCTATTTGGCCTCGGGGTACCACAGGCAGGCGCAGCGGGTTGTAGCGCGGGTATTGCGCGGGCTCTGTTTTACTGGAGCCATCCTTCATCTTAAACTGGATGTAATACTCCACACCCGGCGCTCGCAACTGTTTGCCACGAAAGGTGATCGACCACTGCCCATCCTGGTAGTGCAGTGGCTGACGCATAAATTGCTGACTCCCCTCGGTACGGTAGAACAGCGTGGCCGCCTGAATTTGTGGGTCCTGAACCTGATAAAGTAGAGCACTGCTGCCCGCAACCACTGGAGTTACCTGTTGTGCAGACACCGACCATGTCGCCAACAGGCAAGCGGCCACCACCCATAAACCGGGCCATTTCATCACCGCAGCCCCTTCATGTTAAGTCGAAGACCGGATGTTGAACGGCTGCCTAACCCAACACCTTGCATCCCCCGGATCGTGAGATCTTCTCCAATATCCTGAGGGGTGATCTCTTGAGTAATCTCTTTGATGCCCGCTGAGTTTTGAGCGGGGCGGGTTGTTTGTGATGTACGCCAAGCCACTACCCCGTCGCTTGGTACCGTCATATTACCTTGAAAAATCACCCGATTATTTTCTGTTAGATCCTCCCCTGAACAAAGGCTGGCAGGCAACTGGGCCAATACTCGCTCGCCGATAACAACCCCCTGACTGCTGATGCCTCCCTGCTCGTAATGTACTGATGCGATGTGCTTCATGGCACTGCTGCTTGGGTTTAGCTTAGGCATTAGAAAGCGTAATTCAGTATCACTGCGGTAACTGAAATCACTGACACGGATCACCGCCTGTCCATAGTCAACCGGCTGCGTGTTACCGCAATGGTCTACCGCATTGGAGTAGGTAAAGAGTAGCGCACCGTTACAGCCAAAACCGCTGCCGGTCAGGGTCACGGTCTGTTGTGGGTAGCGCTCAAAAAGGTCCTGTTGCAGTGAATTTAATTGGATCGACTTATGGGTGATCGCCTGCATGGAGACCAGCTTTTCATCCACAATAGAGAGTTGCCACGCCGCAGGATAGAAACCGATACCCGATCCGCACGCCTCTCCCAGCCACGCCCCCTCACCTAAACCGATAAGGTAGTTACCCTGCGCATCTGTCTCGGCGATGTAATATATGCCGGGGCTGTCGGGTTGCCAAAAGCGCACCTTTACCCCCGCCGCAGGCTGTAATCCGGAAGGGGTGTATTGGGCATCGGAGCCGATGACCCTTAAATCACTCGGCATGAGCGAGGGTTGAAAACCACTATCACCCGTTACAGGCTCGGGAAGCTTGCTGACCTGACCACTGACCTTTACCAGGCTCTGCTCCGGGTTGGTGGTGTAGTTTTGCTCTACGGTGAGGGTGATGGGGGGTGCAAGCAACTCGGCCTGCGCCAGCGAGCAGAGCAGCAAGCTTGTCGCCAACCAGTAGCCGCGCATCATTGTTTTCCTCCATGCCACATCACCGCTTCTGACTCGGGTGAGCGCTGGCCGCTGGCGCTAATCGCTTGCACTTTGTAGCGGTAAGCTACCCCGAGTTGTATTGTGTGGTCGATATAATGGTTAGAACTCAACAGGCCGGAGAGCACCTGGTCGTCACTCCCGTGGCTGCGCAATACGAGGTAACTGACCGCCTCCATCGTGTGTGGAACCGCCTGCCAACTCAACCGCACCACGCCTTGCTCATCACTTTGCAGGCGCAACGCCTGTGGGGCGGGAAGCGCTTTTAAGGGTGCCGTTGTTCTAAACAGAATGCCTCGGGTGGCCTTGCTCTCATTGCCATAACGATCTACTGCGGCGACTCGGTAGCTGTAGGCGCTCAAGGGTTGTGCGGTGCCATCGGTATAGGTTGCCTGCTTCAACAGCCCTTTATGCAGCGGCTTAAACGGTGAGCCAGCTGAGTTATCACGCCGATAGAGGCGATAACCACCCATGTCGTTCTCACGCCCCGGCAACCAACTCAGTAGTACTTGATGCTTCACCTGCTCTGCATTAAGCAGGGCGGGTGGTTGTGGCGCAATCATATCCGGCATACGCAAAACCTGTGGTGCAGAAGCGGCGGAGCGATTTCCAGCACTGTCAACGGCCACAACAGAGTAACGGTACTCAAACTGGGGATTACCACTGTTTTTTAGTGTTAATCCGAACGCCTTATCCCCAGCCTGTTGCAGGTTCATGATGTGGATAACCTGTGGTGTGCCCTTTAGGGTGGCACGGTAGATTCGGTAAGCGACCACATCCGCTGAGGTGCTCGCTTGCCAGCGGATCTCAAATTGCTGGGTGTCGAGCGCAGTCAGGGCTTGCAACTGTGGCGGCTGTGGCGGTGTGATATCTTTCAACACCGCGAGGGCAGGTCGGGATAGCTTACTCTTGTGCCCATTATGCTCCTCTAATACCAGCCGGTAGTAATAGTAGTCACCGGCTTGCACTTTTTCGTCACGGTACTGTTTTTGCGCGGCATCCAGCTGTGCGATCACTACCCCTGGATCAATTTTTTCGCTCTTGTCAGTTAGCCCTTTTGCCACCTGTAGCGGCAACGGATAGGCTTTGCGATACAGCAGGATCTGGCGTAGGTTTTTGTGGTTGGCTAACTGCCACCGCACGGCGATGCTGTCAAAGCTTGACTCGGCTGTCAGCTGTGTCACCGCCACGGGCATCGGGGGCGTTGTTTCGGTAGCCGGTTGTGCCACAGCGACTGAAGAGAGCAGCCATAGCAGAGAGGCGTTGAGTGTGCTCAACAATATTTTATTCATGATGATGGCTCTTGTATTCATTGTGGAGAACTCGGCTGTGACCGGAATCGATTGAGCTCACAGAGATTTTCACTGCACAGATCGGTGAAATTACTCTGACTGTTATCCCACCCCCCCCAATCTCCAACAGTGATACCGGGGAGGAAAAAAGTTAAGTCGCCCGATGTGGTATCGATGTTGGCTTTAATGTAAGGGAGGTTATCCCCAATTTCGGGAAATGCACCGATGCCAAAAAAGAGTGATGCAGTCGCTTCTAGCTCTAGGCTTGCAGTGCCACGGATCGCCAGCCATAGGCTTGCGTTCCCCCCAGATAGGACTCTCAAGGGGGTGCAAATCGTCTGAGCAAGTAGGTCGAGAAGGTTGTCACAGGCTCCACTCTCCATGATCTCTGAAACCACTTCACTGTTCAGCGAGATATTGAATTTCAGATCGGTTGTGGTGACGGCAGCGGCGAGTGCGATGGCGGTCTGGCTTTGGATGTCCGAGCCAATCAATTCGATCTCCTGTCCCAACAGGGTCAAGGTCATATCAGGGGCAATGCAACTTTCCGGGCTGAAGCTGACACCGCCATCAACCAACTCTCCGCTGTAGCGGGTGGTGATATTTCCGCCGAGTGTTATGCCGAGTAGGGAATTGATCACGGGGCTCTTCAAGCTGGCGGATAGCCCGAGGCGCATGGTGCTGGCCAGGTTTGCCCCGGGGGTTTTCTCTACCGCCCCACCCAGTGTAGCGGTGCCGCTGAGGGCGAGCATTGACAGTGGAAAAGGCAAAACTTGTGTGGTGAGTGACGCACACTGTGCAATGTTCAACTTATCGAATAGCTGCTGAGCATACTGCTGTGCAGTGGTGGCGGTTGAGGGGTCGGGGAAGCCCTCAAGCACGCCCGCCGCTTCAGCACCGGCAATAGTATTGGAGAGAATTTGCAGCTCACTTTTTCCCCAATATGCCAAGCTCAGTGGTTGATCTTCTGCGGCGCGTAATTCAGCTTTTAACTCCCCGGAGAGTCCCCCCGCCATGTCGGCAATAAAACTATCTTCCGAAACGGCTTCAAAAAAGAGGTATGAGCCGGTTTCGTTGCTGATCCACTGCATCAGCCCGACGTTTTTGCCGATAAACGGCTCAAACATCAGCTGGCCGTACATCTCCAGCGTCACTTCGCTATCAGTACGAGCCGTGGTGCTATTGGGGTCCCATTCGGTTTGCAAGCCACCACTCACCCCCGAGAAACCATCACCACCCACCAGACCATCAAAGATCGCCCGCTGCTGGATTTCGGCTGCCTCTGAGCGGCGGCTATTATCGAGTAACGGGGCTAGAGAGTTGATGCCAAGACGGGCGATGTCGACACCGCCCAGGGTTACTTTTTGCGCGGCCTCGGCAGTCGCTTGCAGGTTATAACTGAGAGCCAAATCGACCATCTCCTGCATATCGGCTGCGAAATCAACATCGCTGGAGAGCACTGGTTGGCCCCCTTGCATATTGATAAAGGGTACTGTTTTAAGATAACCAAGCGCATCATCACTATTGTGCTGTGCGCTACTCAGTTGCGGTGCCAGCACTTTGCGCACCTCGCCCAGTGAGACCAGAATAGAGTTGAATAGCGCGATGTCTAGCGGCTGGTCTGGAGCGAGTAAATCCGTGTCTTTTGTGGTGGCCGAGACAATACGCAACAACTTGGCGGTTGCATCAGCTTCGTTGGCCTCGGAGATGGCGGTCAGCATATCCCCCGCAGTGGCGGGTAATGTGATGATAAGCGTAAGCAGCTGGTCGAAATCAGCCGCATCATCCGACAGCCCCAATGCCAACGCATCGGCAATACCTCCGGCATCTCCCTCATTGCCACCACGCCAGGCGATGGTCATAACTTTGCTCAGTGCAGTATCGGGTAAGATAATTTCTAATCCGCCGATGCCCAGATCGCCCACCAGTTTCAATGCGTTTAAGTTTGCTGAATCGCTGGGGTCAATGGTTTTAATCTTGCGTAAAAGAACGGCCAGCGGCTGGTCTTTATTCGGTGAAAAGGCTCCCTGGTGATCTGGCGCCAAAAACCAGCTATTGGAGAGGTCGGCACTCAAATCGGCCAGTACCTTGTGCGCTTGATCAGTGCGACCCAGGATAGCCTGGTTGTTCAGTAGCGATTTGCTCACGATAAAGGGGGTTAATGCCAGCGCAGGTGGTATTTTTTCGCCTTGCAACAGGCTGGACTGGTTGATTTGGTGGTTAAGCATGGCAATGCCACCCTCTCCCAGAAAAATATCGATCCACGCCGATGGATCGCGCTCTACTGAGGTCATTAAGCCCCAAGTCTTATCTTGGTCTGCTAAATTCAGCTGCCAATTGCTAAGCAGTAAGCCAACCTCCTGTAGCTCTGGATTTAGCCCCATGGTGTCCAATGTTTCAAACAGCTGCTGCTGTGCCATACGCGCAATGGCAACCGGGAGGTGTTTGTCACCATTGTTGCTCAGTTGTCGCAGTAACATTTTGCTGGAGCCGACGACAAAGCCGTAGGCCATCTGTGCCTGTGGCAGGTCTTGAGCAATATTGCCTACTAAGAGAGCCACAGGGGGGCTTTCCAGTAACTTTCTGGATAGCTGTAAACCGCTGATAATCA
>JAKIVC010000040.1 GCA_021647245.1 Gammaproteobacteria bacterium | reverse complement strand
GGGGTTTCTGGTATGCTTACTCATGAAAATGGTGACTCATCGGTTGTGGTTAAATGCAATTAACTGATTGATGAGTTTACCATTTTCTTTCATTGCTGTTATCTACTTGCAGGATTTAGGTGCAAGGTATGGTTATACCTTGAATTGATTGACCAGTGATTTCAAGCGATCGCCGAGTTGAGTCAGCTCATTACTTGAACTGGCCGTCTGATTTGCCGCAGAGGCGGTCTGTTCCGAGACATCTCGAATATTGCTAATGCTGCGATTAATCTCTTCAGCAACGGAGCCTTGCTCGGATGCAGCGGAGGCAATTTGAATGTTCATTTGCGAAATCGTGGTGACAGCGTTATTGATAGTGGCGAGGGACTCACCAGCATAGGTCGCCTGTTCGACCGCTGTGCTAGCACCTTTCTGGCTGTTGTGCATGACAATAACCGCCTCTTCGGCCCCTTTTTGCAGTGTCTCTATCAGGCTCTCAATTTCCGAAGTGGATTGCTGGGTGCGCTGGGCAAGGGTGCGTACTTCATCGGCAACTACGGCAAAGCCACGCCCTTGCTCACCTGCACGGGCGGCTTCAATGGCCGCATTGAGGGCCAGCAAATTAGTCTGCTCAGCGATCCCCTTGATCACATCCAGCACCGTGCCAATATTTTCACTATTACCTTTCAGTGCTTCGATAACCTGGGCAGATGTTTCAACCTCACTGGCCAGGTCATTAATTGCCTGAATAGTGCCCTGTACTACCTTGTTGCCGTTGTTGACCTCTTCATCGGCCTGCTCAGCGGCATCCGAGGCCAGCTTGGCATTTTCGGCCACCTCTTGCACCGTGGCGCTCATCTGATTCATAGCCGCCGCTACCTGCTCGGTTTCACTGAGTTGCTGGTTGGTACCCGCGCTAGTCTGCTCAGTGGCGGCGGTGAGCTGACTGGCAGAGCGGGTAAGTTGGTCGGTTGAGCCGGATATCTGGTTGATAATGCCTTGCAGCTTGCCAATAAAGGTATTGAAGTTGCTGCCGAGTTCGCCCACTTCATCCTGGCTGTAAATGGTCACACGCTTGGTCAGATCGCCATCACCCTCTGCGATGTTTCTCAGCATGGCGTTGGTGTGGATTATGGGTGTCACAATGCCGCGCATGACCATATAGGCAACCAATAGACCAATAACTGCAGCCAGCAGAGTGAGTATGATAATACTGCTCTTGGTATTTGTGACGCTCCCTGCAACCAGGCCGCCCTGCTCATGGAGCGAGGCGAAAACACTGTCACGCAGTTGCGCAGCTTTTTTCGCCATGAGCGGGCCGTTTTTGTTCAGTACATTCTGGATTGCGGCATTTCGTTTATGAATGGCTGTGGTAACCGCCTCAAAAGCGTTTTGGTACTCCTCAATGGCAACAATAGCACCTTGAGTAAGGCGGCGGCGTTCCGGGTTTTGTAGTTCAGCCATTAGCGTCTCGAGGGCGGCTTTGGTTTTATCAAATTCAGAAATGACCCGCAGGCGAGAGGCATCATCATTGTCAACTAAAAAATGATAGGCGTAGAGGCGGCCTAGCAGTAGATGTTTTTGCGCCACGCCACCACGAAAGGCCGCCACGGCATCATTATCACGAAAGGCGCTGTTCATTACGCTCGAGAGGCTTTTTTCGATAAACGGCCCTTTGATGTTCAAAGTATTATTTACAATCTCGAGGCGGCGGACCATATTAGCAACCACCTCCCGGTGAAAGGTTGTGGTGTACTCTCTGTTCATCTGCTCAATCTCATCAAGCAGCTTGACGCGCCCGGGGTGAGTAATTTCCACACGGGCCTTGGCCATAATGGTCTGCAAATCTTTCTCAGCCGCATCAAATGCCTGCACGGATGCTTCATCAGCCTTTTTTATGTACTCCTTCACCTGGAGGCGCTTAAGGTAAACCTCGCGCAGAATCTTTGCCGAGGTGCCTGCATCCAGTACCAGGTCATCTGTGATCACCTGTAGGTTTTTTTCGATATTCCCGAGATTGCTGAAGGCGATAGCACCCAAAACCAGTAGAAAAAAGATAATTATTAGCGGTGAGATCATCGCTTTTATGCTGATTTTAAGATTTTTAAAGCCGCTAAAGAGTGGTTTCATGGCTTGATTCTCCACCAATTGCTATGGTTATTTTAAATGAAAGTAATTAGCTCGGATATTTAATAAGCTTGCCCGATAACCACGCAACACATTAATATTTAAGGTAAATTTTTCTGTAAAATCAATGAAAAAGTGAGGCTATGCATGATTTATGAGATACCCGGGTTCGGTTTGCCTGCTGGATAGTTGTATCGGATGTAGATGCTACTGACTTGAGTGGTGTTCAATCATTATTTGTCCGATTAGGGATGTTGTTTATAGGTCGCTATTTTTATAGAACATCTTCAGTGTCATCCCGGTGCCTTGGTGTACAATAAGCCAAAATCAGTTTAGGGGAGAGTCTCATTGGAACAGTTTCGTGGAACCACGATCCTCTCGGTACGTCGGGGGAACAAGGTGGTTATCGGTGGTGATGGCCAGGTAACGCTGGGAAATACGGTGATGAAGGGCAATGCACGCAAGGTGCGTCGCCTCTATAACGGTAAAGTGATTGCCGGTTTTGCGGGCGGTACGGCGGACGCCTTTACGCTCTTTGAGCGTTTTGAAGCGAAGCTGGAGAAACACCAGGGTAATCTGGTGCGTGCAGCCGTCGAGATGGCCAAAGACTGGCGTACTGACCGTATGTTGCGTAAGTTAGAGGCGTTGCTGGCGGTGGCGGATGAGAATGCCTCACTGATTATTTCAGGTAATGGTGATGTGATTGAGCCGGAGAGGGGCTTGATTGCGATCGGTTCCGGGGGGCCATTTGCCCAGTCGGCAGCCAGTGCCTTGCTGGATTGTACCGAGATGGACTCCCGTGCCATCGTTGAAAAAGCACTCACTATTGCGGGTGATATTTGTATCTACACCAACCATAACCAAACCATTGAAGAGCTGGAGATACGCAATGGCGAATGATATTCAGGTTCCTTGTCTGACACCCCGCGAAATTGTTGAAGCGCTGGATGAGCACATTATTGGCCAATCGGAGGCGAAGCGTGCGGTCGCTATCGCACTGCGTAACCGCTGGCGGCGCAGCCAGCTGGATGAAGAGCTGCGCAATGAAATCACCCCCAAGAACATTTTGATGATCGGTCCGACGGGTGTGGGTAAGACCGAGATTGCCCGCCGTCTGGCCAAGTTGGCGAACGCCCCTTTCATCAAGGTGGAGGCGACCAAGTTTACTGAGGTGGGTTATGTGGGACGTGATGTTGAATCGATTATCCGTGATTTAATTGAATCCTCGATTAAATTGACCCGCGAGCAGTCGATGGCCAAGGTGCGCACGCGTGCTACGGATGCAGCAGAAGAGCGTATTTTGGATATTTTATTACCCTCAGCTCGCACCTCCGGCGGTTTTTCTGAAGTTAAAAAGCCGAGTGACCAAGCATCATCCACGCGCCAGAAATTCCGCAAAAAATTACGCGAAGGTGAGTTGGATAGTCGCGAGATCGAAGTTGAGGTGGCATCATCTAGAATGGGTGTTGAAATTATGGCACCACCCGGTATGGAGGAGATGACCAGTCAGTTGCAGGGGATGTTTCAAAATATGGGCACTCCCCCCACAAGCTGCCGTAAATTGCCGATTAAAGAGGCGATGAAGTTGTTGACCGAAGAAGAGGCTGCCAAACTGCTGAATGAAGATGAAATCAAGCAGATGGCGGTTAACCTGGTAGAGCAAAATGGCATCGTCTTTCTGGATGAAATGGACAAAATAGCCAAGCGTGGCGAGAATGGCGGTGGTACTGATGTCTCCCGAGAAGGGGTGCAGCGCGATCTGTTACCACTGATTGAGGGGTGCACCGTCTCCACTAAATATGGCATGATCAAAACAGACCATATTCTGTTTATCGCCTCGGGTGCCTTTCATCTGGCCAAGCCCTCTGACCTGATTCCTGAGTTGCAAGGTCGGCTGCCGATTCGAGTTGAACTGTCGGCACTGAAAGTTGAAGATTTTGTCCGTATCCTGACTGAGCCAAGTGCTTCGCTCACCACTCAATACAGTGCGCTATTAGCGACTGAAGGGTTGACTGTTAGCTTTAGTGATGGGGGTATCAAGCGTATTGCCGAGATGGCGTGGCAGGTGAATGAGGCGACTGAAAATATCGGTGCGCGGCGCTTACACACCATGATGGAGCGCCTGCTAGAAGAGCTTTCGTTTACCGCAGATGAGACGGGTGGCGAGCAACAGGTCGATGCTGATTATGTAGAAAAACAGCTGGCTGAACTCGCCGAAGATGAGGATCTCTCCCGTTACATCCTTTGATTGATCGCTTAATCCTTTGTTCAGGAGCCGTTTATGGCGCAGCCGATTCCCCGTGAAATTAACTTGCATCAAAAGAGCCGCCGACTGGTGGTTCTCTTTGATGATGGCGCTCGCTTCGAGTTTAGCTGTGAGTTTTTACGGGTCTACTCCCCTTCAGCCGAAGTGCGTGGGCACGGCATCGGTAATGAGGTGTTGCAGCGGGGTAAAGAGAGAGTCAATATCACGGCCATAGAACCTGTGGGTAATTATGCGGTAAAGCTGGTGTTTGATGATGGCCATGATAGCGGTCTTTATAGCTGGGGCTATCTGTACAAAATAGGTACGGAACAGACGCAACTATGGCAGGCGTACCTGAACAAGCTTGAAGAAGCGGGTGACACACGGCAAACTGAAGATAATGGGTAACGAGGTCGGTATGGATAATCAGAAAAATGAGACCACTCACTTTGGCTTTCAGCAAGTGGCTACGGAAGAGAAAGCAGGCAAAGTGGCCGAGGTTTTTCACTCGGTGGCGAGTAATTATGACGTGATGAATGATGTGATGTCATTCGGTGTTCATCGTCTGTGGAAACGATACACGATCGATATGGCGCGTGCTCGCCCCGGTAATCGTGTATTGGATCTGGCCGGAGGAACTGGCGACCTCAGTAAAAAATTTGCCAAACAGGTGGGGCCAACGGGTGAGGTGGTGCTCTCCGATATCAACTCATCGATGCTTGGGCAGGGGCGAATTCGTCTGACAGATGAGGGGGTGCTGGATAATATACGTTATGTACAGGCGAACGCTGAAGCGCTGCCGTTTCCTGATAATCACTTCGATGTGATTACCATCGCCTTTGGTTTGCGAAATGTGACCGACAAAGCCAAGGCGCTGGCCTCAATGTATCGGGTGCTCAAACCGGCTGGTCGTCTGCTGGTGCTGGAGTTTTCCAAGCCGGTGGTACCGGGTCTTGCACCGATTTATGACACCTACTCTTTTAAAATATTACCTAAAATGGGCAAAATGATTGCGGGAGATGAAGAGAGCTATCGCTATTTGGCTGAGTCGATCCGGGTGCACCCAGACCAAGAGACGCTCAAACAGATGATGACAGAGGTGGGGTTTGAACGTGTCGACTACCATAATCTGAGCGGTGGTATTGTTGCACTGCATCGTGGTTATAAGCTGTGAAAGAGGCGCTGCCCTCGCCTTATGCCAGTGTTGCCCAGCGAGCGGCGGCACTGCTGATTAATCTTTTTCTTTTTGCGGTGGTGACCAGCCTGTTGCCACTTATTATGCGGCGGCTGAGTGGTGGCTCTGTCGACCTGATCATTGTGGAGAGTGTCAGCACGGGACTTTTTCTACTGCTCTTGGTTTTTTGCTGGGTCAAACTACGAGGCTCTCCCGGACAGTTGCTGATGGGGTGCTATGTGGCGGATCAGCAGAGCCACTCACCCATTAGCTGGAAGAGTGCGGTGGTGCGGGCTTTGGGTTATCTGGTCTCGTTTATACCGCTCGGTTTAGGGTTTTTGTGGGCCATCTGGGATAAACGCCACCAAGGGTGGCACGACAAACTGGCGGGTACCCTGGTGCTTCAGGATCACCACCACCCACTGAATGATGAGTCACAAAAAAGCCTTCAACAACTATTGAAGGAGCTGAGATGACACTCGCCACCCTGGCTGCCCAGACTTTACAGCGCACTTTTAACCACTGCCTGGGGTTTGACTCGCTCAGTCGCCAACGCCTATTGGCGCTGCAAGGGCGGGTGATCGCCATTGAGTTCAGCGACCTTGCCGTTCAAATATATCTCTGTCCCGAGGTGGATGAGGTTAGCATTTTCGCAACCTATGAAGGGGGTGTGGACGTTACCCTGCGAGGCACTCTACTGGCCTTTTCCCGCATGGCGATGGCGGATGATAGTGCCGAGGCTCTTTTTAGTGGTGATATCGCTCTGGAGGGTGACAGTGCTCTGGGGCAGCGCTTTGGCGAGATCATTAAAGAGCTGGAGATCGATTGGGAGGAGATGGCATCACGGCTGATGGGTGATGTGCTAGCACATAAACTGGGTGGGTTGCTGCGTGACGGCTTTGCATGGAGCCGTGATAATGTTAACAGCAGTCAGCAGACTTTGGCTGAATACCTTCAGGAAGAGCTGCGCCTGTTGCCGGTAAAGGCTGAGGTGGAGCCGTTTCTTGAAGAGGTACACACTTTGAGAAATGACCTTGACCGAGTCGAGGCGCGTATCAGGCGTTTGCAGCATCAGCCGCAAGATATTGAGAATATAACGTGATTAAGCCAAGCCAAGTTTTACGCCTGCTACGTATCAACCAAGTGCTGATGAAGCATGGTCTGGATGAGATGGTGCTGGCAACTCACCTGTTTCGGCCTGTCAGATTTTTGGGGCTACTGCTGCCGTGGAACTGGTTTAAACGTAACGCCAAAAGGTGTCGAGGTGAGCGGATTCGACTTGCTCTTGAGGAGCTTGGCCCAAGCTTTGTAAAATTTGGGCAGCTACTCTCTACTCGACGCGACCTCTTCTCTGGTCAAATTGCCAATGAGCTGGCCAAACTACAAGACCGAGTGCCGCCCTTTCCGGGAGAGCAGGCACGCGCCATCGTCGAGAAAGCATACGGTAAATCGGTGGATGAGGTGTTTAAACACTTTGACGAGACACCGCTGGCATCGGCCTCTATTGCTCAAGTTCATGTGGCGACACTCCATGATGGGACTGAGGTTATTGTGAAGGTGGTGCGACCCGATATCCGCCGTGTTATTAAACGCGATATCGGGCTGCTTTACACCTTGGCAGAGTGGGCGGAGCGCTACTGGGAGAGTGCTCGACGCTTGCATCCGGTAGAGATCGTTGCTGAATATGAAAAAACCATCTTTGATGAGTTGGATCTGATGCGCGAAGCGGCCTCAGCATCGCAACTGCGGCGTAATTTTTCTGAGTCTAAGCAGCTCTATGTTCCTGAAATTTATTGGGAATACTGCCACCGTGAAGTGATGGTGATGGAGCGTATATCGGGTATCCCGGTGAGTGATGTTGAACGCCTGCGTGAAGAGGGTGTTGATTTGCAAAAACTCTCTGAAATGGGGGTGCAGATCTTTTTTACCCAGGTGTTCTCCCATAACTTTTTTCACGCCGACATGCATCCCGGTAATATTTTTGTCTCGCCTGAAGGGCAATATATTGCGGTAGACTTCGGCATTATGGGGGCGCTTTCGCTGGATGATCAGCGCTACCTGGCCGAGAACTTCTTCGCCTTTTTTCAACGGGATTATCGCCGTGTGGCTGAGTTGCATGTTGAATCAGGCTGGGTGCCGGCGGATACGCGGGTGAATGAGTTTGAGGCGGCTATTCGTACCGTTTGCGAGCCTATTTTTGAGCGCCCGCTGAAGGATATTTCGTTTGGTCGCCTGTTGGTGAACTTGTTCCAGACCGCTCGCCGTTTTGATATGGAGGTTCAGCCACAGCTGGTGCTGTTGCAGAAGACCTTGCTCAATGTCGAAGGGCTCGGGCGCACACTCTATCCAGAGTTGGATCTCTGGAGTACGGCCAAGCCCTTTTTTGAGCGCTGGATGAATGATCAGCTTGGTCTCGGTCGTGCCAAACAGGAGCTGAGAAACCAAGCGCCCCGTTGGGGCGAGGTATTGCCACAGCTGCCCGGGCTGATTCACGATGTATTGAAACAGTCACGGGATGGTCAGTTGACCAATCAACAGCAGAACGCACAGCTTGAGGCGTTACGCCGAGAGATAGAAGAGGGGAATCAGCGTCGCTCGCTGCTACTGCCTGCGGCGGCAATGATTGTTGCGGCGGCAGTTATTTTTGGGTTGGATGGTCGTGCGCCGACAATTATCGCCGGTGCGCCTCTCACCACTTGGGTGTTGGGTAGTTTTGGGGTATGGCTGTTATTGATGGCGTGGTCGCGCCGTTAACCCTCATCTATTTCATCATCATAGATAGCATGATGTGCCGGGCGTACCAGCCCCTCTTCAACTTTATCGCGGCGCGCTTCACCCATCAATACCTCGACAAGGTAGAGGGCAAAATCCATTGCGCTGCCGGGACTGGTTGAGGTGATGATATTGTCATCATGCACCACCATCTCATCCAAATACTCGACTTCAGGTCGCTCCATTTTATCCAAAAAACCAGGGTAACTGGTTGCATATCGTCCGTTTAAAATACCGGCGGCAGCAAGAATTTTGGGTGCGGCACAGATGGCGGCAATATATTTTCCCTGTTGGTTCTGATTTATGAGGGCGCTTTTCAGGCGCTCATCCTGTTGCAAGTGATTTGAGCCGGGCATACCGCCGGGCAGGATGATCATCTCATAGGTTTTCTTGAGTGCCTCATCAAGGGTGGTATCGGGAATCAATGTCACCCCGTGTGCCGCGACAACCGCTTGATCATCTAATCCGGCGGTCACTACATCAACGCCCGCTCGGCGTAGAAGGTCAATAAGGGTTACGGCTTCGAGCTCTTCACAGCCTTGAGCGAGTGGGATAAGGACGCTTGCCATTGGGGGGTGCTCCGTTGTTGGATCATCACGCTGACTGGAACCAGGTTGATCTGTAGCGCCTCTAGTTCTAGTAGGCGCTCACTCAGTACATTAAGTGTTTCATCGTAAGGGTGGGCGATCGCCAGCGCACTGCCTCGCGCTTTGGCAAGAGCAATTAATTTATCAAACTGGCGGCTAATGTGCACCTCATCGGCGATATGATCAAGAAAAATGTCTCGCTGTAGTGCCGGTACGCTGAACTCATTAGCCACCTTGCTGGCAATGCTCTGGTTTGAGGTGAGGCTATCGACAAAGAACAGATCACCCTGCCGATTAAGCTCGCGCATAACCCACAGCATATGGCCAGGGTGGCGTGTTAATAAGCTGCCCATGTGATTATTAATTCCCGTTACGTGGGGGATGGAGGCAAGGTCGGCTTGTAAGGTTTTAATGATCTGCTGCTCACTCATCTCCATGGTCAGTGCGCCGGGGCCGAGCAGCCTGTTTTTTGAGGCATCCACTGGCTGCATGGGTGCATGTAACATAATCTCTTTATTGTAGCTGTGGGCAAGCTTTGCCAATGTTATTGCGTGGGGAGTGTGGGGGAGAAAAGCGTAAGCGATGGCCCCGGGTAGCTCGATGGCACGGGTGCCTTCGGTTAGGTGGTAGCCAATATCATCGATAATAATACTGATGCTGGGGCGGAGTGGGTCTTGTGAGTCCGCCTCAGCAAAGCTATTTCCCGTTTGCACCAACAGCATTAAACCGCTAATCAATAGCGGTTTAACTAGCCAGTTAACGGCCACGAAGCACGGCATGACTATCTTTGCAAAATCATCAGCCCTTTGAGCATATTGACTGCTTCATAGAGCTGATAATCCTGTTTGGCGAGCTTGACTCGTTTATCAGCTCTACTCTCCCCCTCGTCATCGGTTGAGCCACTATCCTTCTTATCTTTTGAGAGGCGGCCATTGCTCAGGTGGCCACTGAGATCGGCCTCCTTTAGTGAGTGGGCTGGTTTATTGCTAACATCACTGATCTTGATGTGGTCCAGTATAATATCGGGCATGATACCCTCTGCCTGAATCGAACGCCCTGCCGGGGTAAAGTAGCGGGCGGTGGTGAGCTTGATGGCGCTGTCATTCCCCAGTGGCAAGATGGTCTGTACCGAACCTTTACCAAAGGTTTTATTGCCAAGAATCAATGCCCGCTTGTGGTCTTGCAGCGCCCCGGCAACAATCTCTGATGCCGATGCCGAGCCTTCGTTAACCAGCACAATCAGGGGCGCGCCATCAATCTCATCTCCCGGACGAGCATTGAAGGTCATTTCAGAGTTTTTAATGCGCCCTTCCGTGTAGACAATCAACCCCTTCTCAAGAAAGGCATCCGAGACATCTACCGCCGCATCGAGTACCCCGCCCGGGTTGTTGCGCAGATCTAAAATCACGCCGCGCAGAGCACGCTCGTTCTCATCTACCAATGAGTCGATCGCCTCGAGCAGATTATCTCCAGTGCGTGACTGAAACTGGGTGATACGGAGATAACCGATGTCAGGCTCAATGAGTCGTGATTTGACACTTTTAACTTTTATCTTATCGCGGGTGATGGTGATCTTGAGGGGCTTCTCCTCACCTTCACGGACGATGGTGAGTAAAATATCGGTACCCACTTTGCCGCGCATCAGGTTAACTGCATCACGCAGGGTGAGCCCTTTAACCGGGGTGTCATCCAGACGAACGATCAAATCACCCGCTTCAACTCCCGCGTGATCGGCCGGGGTGTCGTCAATGGGGCTAATGACCTTAACAAAGCCATCCTCCATGCCCACTTCGATTCCTAAGCCTCCAAACTCGCCGGTGGTGCCGACTTGTAGGTCATGATAGTCGCTGATATCGAGATAGCTGGAGTGTGGATCCAAGCCGGATACCATGCCGCGTATCGCATTCTCCAGCAGGGTTTTATCATCAACTGGCTCGACATAATCTGCTTTTATTCGAGAAAAAATCTGGGTGAAGTTGCGTAGCTCATCAAGAGGCAGGGTGGCTTCAGCGCTCTCGCGACTGGCAAAGACACCGTGCCCAATGGAGATGGAGAGGCCGAGTAGTACCCCCAGCGTTAATACCAACATGTTACGAGGAAATGATTTCATTCTTTAAATAAGCCTTTTGGTGTCTCAATCGATGAAGATCTATCACTGATTATGGCAGCAACGCATGTTAATTGTAATACCCCACATAATGCAGAGGTCTCACCTTGACAGTGTGCCGGGACGAGAGCCACGACACCAGCGTTGCGGGTTGACGGGGTTGCCCTGTTTGCGCAGCTCGAAATAGAGCCCGGATTCACTATTGCCGCCACTGTTACCTATAGCGGCTATCACCTCGTTTTGTTTGACCTGATCACCGACCTGTCTGTTCAGTGATTGATTCTGCCCATATAGCGTGAGGTATCCCTGGCCGTGGTCAAGGATTAAGAGTAGCCCATAGCCCCGCAACCAATCAGAAAAAACCACCTCGCCATCAGCCACTGCGCGTACATTGTTGCCGAGAGGGGCGCGAATAACCACACCCTCCCATGTCATCTTTCCGAGATGGCGTGATTGTCCAAATCGGGCGCTTAATGTCCCCTTGGCAGGCCAGGGGAGCTTGCCCCTCAAGGTGGAAAACTTGGTTTTACGGGTTAGGCGCTGTTGGCTCTGCTCTTTAATGTTTTGAACAAGCTGTCCCAACGCCTTGGCATCTTCAAGTAGCTGGTGCAAGCGCGACTCTTTGTTCTGTAGCTGTGCGTTAATGGTATTGAGTAGCTGTTTTCGTTGTTGCTGCTGCTGTTTCATCTGTTGCTGCTGTTTGTAGAGCTGCTGCTCGCTCTCCTTGAGCTGTTGTTGCTGTTCACGCACGCCTTGTTCGAGTGTTTGAAGGCTTTTTAGTTCACTGTTTAATCCGTTGATGGCTTCAATTTGGGCGGCGTTGAAATAACGTAAATAGTGACTATTTCGACCCAGGGCGCTGATCTCCTGTTGTTTGAGCAGTAGCTTTAACTGCCCCTGTTCGCCTTGTTGATGGCGCAATCTTATGAGCGCTTCAAGTGTGGCTTTATGCTGATTGGAGCGCATTTTTGAGGCGGTTTGCTGCTGGCTTAATTGATCGATCTGTTGCTGTGCTGCTTTTTGTTGCTGCTGGGTTTTGCCAAGCTCACGATGTAGCGAACCGATACGTTTCTCAATTTCGCTTAGCCGTTTTTGTGTTGTATTACGCGTCTCACGGGTTTGATCGACCTGGTGGCGTAATGTTTTTATTTCAGCCTGAATCTGCTTGAGACGGCTCTGTTCATCGGTGGGGTTGGCACTTGCAGAAGAGAGCGTGAGTAGTGTGGCGCATACCAGCACAAACATGTGCTGGCAGAGTGGCGGAAGTAGAGTGCAAGGTTTCATAACCTGTTTTGGCTAATCAGCGGGGTGTTCCACTAAGGTTCGCCCCCCCATTTCGGAAGGTTGCCTTATACCCATGAGGTCGATCATGGTGGGCGCGATGTCAGAGAGTGCACCATCCAGGTGGGAGAGGGCAAGGTCACGATGGCCAATGTAAATCAGGGGTACCGGATTGCTGGTATGGGCCGTGTGAGGCTGGCCTGTGCCAATGCCCATCATCTGCTCAGCGTTGCCGTGGTCGGCGGTAATTAATGTTTCACCACCGGCCTTTATCAGTGCGGGAATAACACGTCCAAGTGCCGCATCAAGCGCCTCGATGGCTTTAACGGTTGCATCGAAATCACCGGTGTGTCCGACCATGTCGGGGTTGGCAAAATTACAGATGATGACATCATATTTGGCCGCTTCAATCGCTTCGATAAATTTATCAGTCAGCTCAGGTGCGCTCATTTCAGGTTGTAAGTCGTAGGTTGCAACATCCGGTGACTTAACCATGATTCGCTCTTCACCAGGAAATGGTTCATCGCGGCCACCGTTGAAAAAGAAGGTGACGTGTGCATATTTTTCTGTCTCGGCAATACGTAGCTGGCGTAAGCCCTGATTGGAGAGGTACTCACCAAATACATTAGCGAGACGTTCGGGGGGGAACGCAACATCCACCTCAAAATCGGCATGGTACTCAGTGAGTGAGACAAAGCGACCCAGCTTGGGGTTGTGTGTGCGTGTAAAAGCATCGAAGTCTGGCTCGATGAAGGGTCGGGTCACCTGACGTGCGCGGTCTGAGCGATAATTCATGAAGACCAGTGTGTCACCATCCTCCATTTTTACGGCGCTTTCACCCCGAGGTATGATAGCCGTTGCCTGTACAAACTCATCGGTTTCACCTCGCTCATAAGCTGCACTTAGCGCGCTGATGGCATCAATGGATTGATAGGTTGACTTGCCTTGGGTCATCAGGTCGTAGGCGGCTTGAATACGTGGCCAGTGATGGTCACGATCCATTCCGTAATAGCGACCGATAACCGAGGCGATGCGTCCTTTTCCAAGGCGGGCAAAGGTTTCATCCATCAATTTTATGGAGCTCTCAGCACTTTTTGGCGGTGTATCACGGCCATCTAAAAAGGCATGCAGATAGATTTTTTCTGCGCCTCGCTGTGCCGCCAGCTCCGCCATTGCCAGAATATGCTCCTCGTGGCTATGTACGCCGCCGGGCGAGAGCAACCCCAGAATATGCACCGCTTTACCTTTATTGACCGCGTCATCGACGGCTCCGGTGAGCGTTTGGTTATTAAAAAATGAACCGGTACGGATAGAGCGACTAACCCGCGTAATCTCTTGATAAACAACCCGGCCAGCGCCTAAATTGAGATGGCCCACTTCGGAGTTGCCCATCTGCTCATTGGGTAGGCCAACCGATGAGCCAGAGCCTTGAATTAAGGTGTGTGGACGCTCTTTCCAGAGCTTGTCCCAGACGGGGGTTTTAGCGGCAGCGATGGCATTCGACTCACTGCTTTCGCTATATCCCCAACCATCGAGGATGATAAGGGTCATGGGTTTGGGCTTATTTGACATGGTTATCCGCGTATCTGATTTAGTTGAACTGGGTGAATATTAAAAGGTTAATTTTTATTGCAGAGTACCTAAACGCTGAAACTGTTCGCCGGTGGTCGTCTGCCATAGAATACTGTTATCATGCACCACCATTAAGGAAGCGCTGAATTACGCTAGTGTAAAATCATCATGATTTGTTCAGAGCTTCCTTAAAGTGGTTCAGGGTTTCCAGTAGTCGTTTTTTGTTAGATAATTCTAATATTATATTATTGTATAGATTTTGATGGTTTTCGGCTATGGCAATCTGCTTGTGGGTTAGCGTGTAGCCAGAATGAGTGAGTGAAGTGATAACTGTGGATAAACCAGTATTAGAAGTGCGTCCCTACATACTCCCCGTTTCAGATGACGATATTGACCGCGCCGCGAGGTCCCTCAAGGCTTTGTCGCATCCTCTACGTTTGAAGATACTCTGTATTTTGGGTGACCAGGCGATCAGTGTCCAAGATATTGTTGAAGCGGTAGGCACCTCTCAGAGTAATATTTCACAACATCTGGCGATTATGCGAGATAAGGAGATATTAATGACTGAGCGGAAGGCGAACAAGGTGTTCTACTACGTTCGAGACGAAGGTACGCTGCGGCTAATTGGTGTGATGCGCGAAGTGTTTTGTACAAAGTGAGTTTTTAATGTGGCTGCAGTGGTTTTGCGGGCGGCTAAATCTATTTTAAGTTTAGGGTGTTGATATGCAGGAGTTTTTTACGTTTTTAAGGGCCGAGTGGATGCTCAGCATCACATTTATCGTGTTGTTTATTATGCTGTTATGGGGGGTTGTTGCACCTTTAGTGCATAAATTTTCCGAGTTGAAGCCCGTTGATATTGTAAAGCTGATTAACAGTGACAACGCCCTGGTGGTAGACGTGAGTTCTGAGAATGAATTTATTAATGGGCACATTGTGAACTCCATTAATATCCCTGCATCTTATTTAAGCAAGCGCCTTGATAAGCTGGGTAATGATAAAGAGCGACCACTGATTGTAGTTTGTAAAAGTGGTGGGCGAGCCAAAAGCGCAAGCGCTCTTTTGTGTAAAGAGGGTTTTAAAAATGTAACCGTGCTGGCGGGTGGCTTGATGGCGTGGCAACACGGTAAATACCCCCTTGCAAAGGGGAAGAAGTAACCGTGGTCGAGGTTGATGTGTATGGCACTATGGCGTGCCCGTACTGTGTCCGTGCTCGGCAGCTACTCGACAGCAAGCGCATCAACTACCGCTGGATCAATGTGGCGAGCAGTACCGCTCTGTATACAAAAATGACCCAGTTAAGTGGCGGCCAAACGGTGCCACAAATATTGATTAATGGGCAGCCAATGGGTGGTTGCGACGAAATACATGCTCTGGAAAGTGAAGGGCGGCTTGATGGTCTGCTGGGTTTGAGCCAAAACTAAAAAAGGAAAGTATGATGTCTGAACAACAAGCGGCTGCGCCGCAAGGTCAATTTGCTATTCAAAAAATCTACCTGAAGGATGTTTCATTTGAATCACCCGTTAGCCCGGAGGTGTTCACTAAAAAATGGGAACCCGAGGTGAATATGGAGATTAATACGGCTAGCAAATCGATTGCGGAAGATGTGGTCGAAGTGGTTTTAAACCTCACTATAACCGTAAAACTGGACAAGAAAACGGCCTATCTTGCGGAAGTTCAGCAAGCGGGTATTTTTACAATCAAAGGGCTGACTGAAGCAGAAAAGGGTCGGGTTATCGCAACCGCATGTCCCAATATCTTGTTCCCGTTTGGTCGCGAAGCGGTTGCCGAAATAGTAAGTAAAGGCGGCTTTCCACAGCTACTGCTAGCACCGGTTAATTTTGAGGCTATCTACGCACAGCATCAGGCACAGCAAGCAAAGGCGAAAGATGAGCAGGGGCAAGTGCCCTCTGATGCGATGCACTAGTGGTATGAGTGTGGATGAGCAGCCGCTACCGATCCTAGTGCTAGGGGCCGGCTCTTGGGGGAGCGCCCTGGCAATGCTGCTGGCACGCAATGGCTATCCCACCTTTCTCTGGTCCCACAATGCGCAACACGCGGTGGAAATGGAAGCGCAGCGCTGTAATGCGCGCTATCTGCCCGATATCCCATTTCCGGAAAAATTACGAGTAGTGGCTGATTACACCACGGTGATCACGCAAGTAAGGGATATATTGATTGCCGTGCCCAGTCACGCTTTTCGTGACTGTCTCAAGCAACTGGCTCCCCACCTGCGCAAAGAGATGCGCATTGCCTGGGCGACCAAAGGGCTTGAAGGGGGATCACACCAACTGATGCACCAGGTCTTTGCTGAAGTGCTGGGCGATCACTACCCTTGCGCTCTGGTCTCTGGCCCCTCATTTGCCAAAGAGGTGGCGCTGGATCAGCCCACGGCGGTCACCGTCGCCTCTACCGACGCGCAGTTTGCCAATGAGTTTGCGGGCTATCTGCATAAAGGAAATTTCCGCGCCTATACCAACGACGATATGGTGGGTGTCGAGGTGGGCGGTGCAGCCAAAAATGTGTTGGCCATTGCCACCGGTATTGCTGATGGGTTGGGTTATAACGCCAATACCCGAGCCGCCTTAATCACCCGTGGCTTAGCTGAAATGATGCGCCTGGGGATTGCCGCAGGGGGTGAGCCAGAAACCTTTATGGGTTTGGCCGGGCTGGGGGATTTGGTGTTGACCTGTAGCGATAACCAGTCACGCAACCGCCGCTTTGGTCTGGCACTGGGTCAAGGGAAAAGCTGGCAGCAAGCGGTTGATGAAATTCAGCAAGTGGTTGAAGGCGTTCAAGCGGCGAAAGAGATTTATGAGCTGGCCGCAGAGTACCGGATTAGTATGCCGATTACCGAGCAAGTCTACCGCGTGTTGTATGAAGGACTCGACCCACGGGATGCGGTACAAAGCTTGCTGGAGCGAAGCCCGACATCTGAACTCTCTTAACGCCGCATTGCTCTTTTTAATCGGTTGTTAAAGCACCCTTAAAATCCTGCTGTCGCCACGCCTCATAAAGTATCAGTGCAACGCTGTTAGAGAGGTTAAGACTGCGACTGTTCTCCATCATCGGAATTTTTAGCAGCTGCCCCTTCTGGCGCAGAGGCTCTCGCACTTCATCGGGCAGGCCACGACTCTCGGGGCCAAACAGTAGCGCATCACCGGGCATGAAGTTGATTTTGTGATAACCCTGAGTGGCTTTTGTCGAGAGGCCAAACAGGCGCGCAGGTTTTACACTCTCCTGAAATGCTTGCAAACTGGCGTGCTCCCGCACACCGGAAAACTCATGGTAATCGAGCCCCGCACGCCGCAGACGTTTATCGTCAAGCTCGAAGCCCAGCGGATGAATCAGGTGGAGCTGAGCACCACTATTGGCACAAAGGCGAATAATGTTGCCGGTGTTCGGGGGGATTTCTGGTTCAAATAGAACAATATGAAACATGATGATTCCCATTTTTTAGCCAGATGCCCAGTGCACACTCTCACCAGCACTGAGCGGGTGTGGAGTTAGCGCTTTCCCAGCCCCAAATCATCTTTAACTTCTTTAATCGCCCGGGCCAAGTGCAGGTCGTGATAGTCGGTTTTGGGTAGAACACCCACCTGCTCCATTTCGGCCAGCCCAGACGCCTGAGCATGTTCATGAAACCCCTTGTTGCGCCAGAAGAAGGCGCCGGGCAGGGTGGTCGGAATGACTAACACGTAGAAGAGGGCGCGACCGATGATGGATGCGGTAAGCATCGAGAGCAGTAGTATAGTGGCGCTGATTAACTCGATACCGGCCACGACAATCGCACCGAGGATGAGGCTATTCAGTAGTAACAAGCTGTTACGCAGCCAGTAGCTATTGCCGTAATCAAAACACTGCTCCAGATGTGAGGCTTCGCCTTCGCCTCCCCTCTGCTTTAGATCCCGAGCGTGATAGATCAGGCCAATGGCTTCCAGTAGTACACCAAACAGCGCGATGAGTGCGAGTAGTTGAATCAGTGCTGCGCTAGCCGCAAAGCCTTGTACCACAACGCTGACCACTCCAATTATCAATGCGCCCAGGCTTAAGCTGGTGCCTACAAAGCTGGCACCGGTTTGCCAGTGGTTCCAGTAGGGACGCGCCGGAATACGGTAGAGTTTATACATGTAATAGGAGCCGAGCAGGCCGCCGAGCAGAGCCAGTGCCGCTGCCATGTTTGCCAGCACCGTGGCCCAGCTTGCACCAAACAGTGAAAAGAGGCAGTAGCCTGCAAAGCCTGCAAAAAAGGCGGAGACACCGGCAATTTCACGACTCACCGGGGAGTGTTTAAGGTTGTTAAAGCCACGGTAGAAACGGTGAGGTTTTCCCAAGTGCATATTGAGTTTGAACATGCCCACAGACATTAAGACAAACAGGCTGCCGAGCAGTGGCAGCAGGGTGCTGTCATTATGGATGTTGGCGATGGAGGCGGCTCCCATCATGGGTGCCAACAGTAACAGCAGGAAAGCGCCAATCACTGTTTGCGCGCAGAGGGTAAAGGCGATATGGGCATTTTCATGGGAGGTGAGTAGCTTGTGCAGATTCCAGCGCCGTGGCCGCGTCTGCTCACGCACCTTGGTTTTGTACTCCCCTTCACCCTGCTCATCACGCTGGTATTTAATCGGCATGGTGTCGGGGCGGGTCATCTCGCGAGGCAGGCTCTTTATCTGCTGAAAGCGGATATTGGGGTGGGTGATCGAGGTGTCGGGAAAGCCGGGGATTGTGGTTTTGGCCTGTTCGCGGTTTTCGGGGGTGGTCTCAATCAGACCAAACTCCAACGCCCCGCCCAAACAGGCGGATGAGCAGGCAGGCTTTAAGCCTACTTCCAGGCGGTCAACGCACATGTTGCATTTGGATACCTGTCCCTTTATCGGGTCCAGCTGTGGCGCGTTGTAGGGGCAGACCCAGGTGCAGTAGCCGCAGCCGAAGCAGGTATCGGGGTCTTGCAGCACAGCACCGTATTCGGCGTACTTGGTGTAGGCGCGGGTTGGGCACCCTTTGAGGCAGACCGGGTCATCGCAGTGGTTACAGGCCATGGAGATGTTCATGCGCTTGTAGGCGGGGTAGCTGCCGCCTTCCACATAACCGACTGAGCGAAAGCTAATGTGCGCGGGCAGGTCATTCTTTTCACTACAGGCCGCTTCGCAGGCGTGGCAACCGATACAGTTATCTGCGGTAAAGTGGAAGCCGTGCTGCTTGTAACGGTTGGGGTTGTCGCCCACGCTATCGTCACCATTGATATTGAGACTTTGTCCGGCGCGTGGGTCGCTCTCATCCACTAGTTTGATGGCCTTTCCATAGCGGTTTTTTTCGGGTGTCTCCACATCAGGGATGAAGGCGTATTTGGGTTCATTTTTTCTTACTTTGAACATGAGTCTCTATCCTGATGGGTGCTTCGTTGAGCTTTAAATTTTAGAAAGATCTGGCGGCGCGATTAGTTACCGCAGCCGCCGCTTGCTGCTCGACGGGTTCGATGCGAACCGCACTCTGCTTAAATGCAGGTTGTCGGGAGTGTGGGTCGAGCAGCCCTAAACTGACGCGGTTGACACACTCGTGGAAGTGGAAGGGGACAAAGACCATGTTATAAGGTACTCGCTGGGTAAGCTGAACCAGCACCACCGCATCACCACGGCGTGAGGTGAGGCGTGCGTAGCTCATATGTTCGATACCCAGTGCGCGGGCGGCATCCGGATTCATCTCCATGTACGGAGTGGGGCTGAATTTATTCTGATTGCCTACCTTTCCGGTGCGGGTGCGGGTGTGGAAGTGTTCCACCACCCGGCCACTGTTCAACCAGAAGGGGTAGTCATCATCCGGGCACTCATTGTTCTCAATATAAGGGAGCGGGATCAGCTTTGCCTTGCCATCAGCATGATTAAACTTACCATCAGCGTAAAGGCGCGGCGCACCATCCGTAGCATCTTCCGCCATCGGCCACTGGATGCCGCGACGCTGTTCTATTTTGTCATGGCTCATACCCGAGAGGTCGAGGAAGCGCCCTTTGGAGAGTTCACGCATCTCATCAAACACCTCTGAGGCACTCTCTGGAAAGTTGATGATTTTGCCGTTATCGAAGCGCTTGGCCAACTGGTTGAAGATCCATAAATCGGCTTTCGCTTCGCCCGGTGGTGGGCAGACGTTTTTGATCAGATTAACTCGCCGTTCGGTATTGGTCATCACCCCCTCTTTTTCGGCCCACAGACCCGCAGGAAGATAGACGTGGGCATACTCATTGCTTTCCACATCGGCATAGGCATCCTGTACCACCATAAACTCCAGCCGCTCCAGGGTTTTACGAATCCGCGCCGTGTTGGGCATCGAGGTCATGGGGTTGGTGGCCACCAGCCAGAGCGCTTTGATTTGGCCGGTCTCAATGGCCGGGAAGATGTCGGTTTGTGCCATGCCACGCTTCTTGGGGAAAAACTCGGGGTCAACCCCCCAGAAGTCAGCAACCTCCTGACGATGCTCTGCATTCTCCAGCACCCGATACCCCGGCAGACCGGAGCAAGAGGACCACTCGCGGGTGCCCATGGCGTTACACTGACCGGTAATCGACAGGCTGGTGCCACCGGGTTTGCCGATGTTGCCGGTAATCAAGTTGAGGCTGTTAATGCCCACTACGCCGTCAGAGCCGTGGGTGCTCTGGTTGATACCCATGGTCCAGATGCTCATGGCCTGGTTGGCTTTGGCGTAAAGGCGTGCCACGTTGCGAATGGTATCTTCGTCAATGCCACAAATTTTAGCGGCGGAGACAGGGTCATATTGTGCGACTAACGCTTCAAATTCGGCAAAGCCACTGATGTGGCTCTCAATATAGGCACGGTCCTCCAGCCCTTCAGCCAGAATCACATGGGCTAATGCATTAAGCAGCACCACATCGGTACCTGGGGTGATGGCCAGATGAATATCAGCAAACTGGGCCAACATAGTGACTCGGGGGTCGACCACAATCAGCGGAAAGTTGCGCTGCTCACGAGCCTCGCGCATGCGCCAGTAGATCACCGGGTGCTGCTCGGGCAGGTTGGAGCCAAAAGCGATCAGGCAGTCGGTATGGGAGAAGTCATCGTAGCAACCTGGCGGGCCATCGGAGCCAAATGAACGCTTATACCCTGAAACCGCCGAGGCCATGCAGAGCGTGGTATTGCCGTCGTAGTTATTGGTGCCGATACAGCCACGGGCCAGCTTTCCCAAGGTATAAAACTCCTCGGTAATCAGCTGGCCGGTGGAGACAATCGCCACACTATCGGGGCCATATTTCTCCTGAATACGCTTGAACTCAGCGGCGGTTTTGTCCAGCACATCGTCCCAGCTACTCTCTTTAAAATCATCAAAGCGCTGTTCACGCATGAGCGGCACGGTGCCACGCCCTGGGGTGTTAAATAGCTCGTACTCAAAAATCCCCTTGATGCAAAGTTTGCCACGGTTAACATCTGCATCCGCGACACCCCGAGCAGTAATGCCCCGCCCTTCACTGTCTACCCCGACCTCAATAGCGCAACCGGTGGAGCAGTAACCACAGGTAGTGTAGACCCACTTTTCCACCTTTTTTTCAGGCAGGGTGATCGGTTTTTTCTGGTTGCGTCCAAATAACATAAACGATCTCTTAAATTATGATGGGCTGGCTTCAAGGGAGAGATAAACGACACCATCGTTAACTTTTACCGGGAAGCGGGCCGCGCACCCTTCATCAGGGGCAACCACCTCACCGGTCTCCAACTCAATGTTCCAGTTATGCAGTGGGCAGGTGACACGCTTGCCATGCACAATGCCCTGGGAGAGTGGCCCCTGTTTATGAGGGCAGCGGTCACGCAGTGCAAAAACCTCCCCTTCCAGGGTGCGAAATATACCGATGTCGCCCTTGGCCGTCTCCACCACACGGGCACCCTGCTTGGGGATCTCTTCAACCTTGCCAATCTCAATCCAATTGCTCATATCTACCTCGGAATTCAATATTCAATAATGTTGAGCGCGCTTAACCCAGTTTCTTGATCGGGATGTAATCCTTGCGAATTTGATCCTGCTCAACGGCCTCAGCCCACGGGTCGATCTGGAACACCTCTTGCGACACCAAAAAGCGTGCATAGAGTGCTTTACGTCCCGCGTCATCCTCAACAATACGCTGCTTGGCATAGCTCAAGCCAACACGCTCGATCCACGGCGCAGTACGCTCCAAATAGTGAGCCTCTTCGCGATAAACCTGCATAAAGGCCGCGCAATACTCCATCGCCTCTTCCTCGGTATCGACACGGCACAGTAGCTGGGTGGCCACCACATGGATGCCGCCATTGCCCCCTACGTGCAGCTCGTAGCCCGAATCAACACAGACAATGCCGAAATCTTTTATGGTCGCTTCGGCACAGTTGCGGGGGCAGCCTGAAACGGCGATCTTATATTTGTGTGGTGTCCATGAACCCCAAGTCATCTTCTCGATTTTAACACCCAAGCCGGTTGAATCCTGGGTGCCAAAGCGGCACCACTCGGAGCCAACACAGGTCTTAACCGTGCGCAGGGATTTGCCATAACCGTGTCCTGAGACCATACCGGCTGCGTTGAGATCAGCCCATACCGCCGGAAGATCCTCTTTTTTAACGCCCAGCAGATCGATACGTTGACCGCCGGTCACCTTCATTGAGGGGACTTTGAATTTATCTACCACATCGGCGATAGCACGCAGCTCAGAAGGTGTAGTTACGCCGCCCCACATACGCGGAATAACCGAGTAGGTGCCATCTTTCTGGATATTGGCGTGGGCACGCTCGTTAATAAAGCGGGACTGAGGATCATCCTTGGCCTCTAGTGGCCAGGCGGCAATCACATAGTAGTTGAGCGCCGGACGACAACTGGCGCAGCCATCGGGCGTGTGCCACTCCAGCGTTTTCATTACCGCAGGAATGGAGGTGATTTTCTGCTCTCGAATAGCCGCCCGTACTTCGTCGTGGCTATGTTCGGTACAACCACACATCGCTTTCTTTTTGGGTGTGTCGGAGTAGTCACCCACAGTTGAAGCGAGAATTTGCTCAACCAGGCCGGTACAGGAGCCGCAGGAGGCGGCGGCCTTGGTGTGTGCTTTCACCTCTTCCAGGGTAAACAACCCTTTTTCGGTAATCGCCTTAACGATCGTTCCTTTGCAAACGCCATTACAGCCGCAAATCTCAGCATCGTCCGGCAGTGCCGAAGCGGCATTACTGCCACCATGACCAGAATCGCCTAAGTGGGCCTGACCAAACATCAGATGTTCACGGAAGTCGCTTACATCGGTCTCATCACGCAGCATCTGGAAGTACCACGCCCCGTCCACGGTGTCGCCATACATCACCGCGCCGATAATTCTGTTGTCACGCAGCACCACTTTTTTGTAGATACCACGTGCGGCATCCTTCATCACCACATCTTCGGTGCTCTCATCGCCATGAAAATCACCGGCGGAGAAGAGGTCAATGCCAGTCACTTTCAACTTAGTCGAGGTGGTTGAACCTTCATAGATGGCGATACCATAACCGGCAAGATGGTTGGCACACACCTTTGCTTGCTCAAAGAGTGGCGCAACCAGACCATAGGCGATGCCGCGATGCTGCACACACTCGCCAACCGAGTAGATCTTGGGGTCAAATGTTTGCAGGGTGTCGTTCACCACAATACCGCGCTCGCAGTGAATGCCCACCTTCTTGGCCAGCTCGATATTGGGGCGAATACCCGCCGCCATGATCACCAGATCGGCTTCCAGCTCACCACCATCGGCAAACTTCAAACCTTCAACACGCTGGTTACCCGTTAACTCGACGGTTGATGAGTTCATGCGGAACTTCAAGCCACGCTCCTCCAGTGACGCTTTTAGCATCTCACCGGAAAACTCATCCATCTGCATCTCCATCAAGGTATCACCCAGATGAACGACGGTGACATCCATGCCATTAATCACCAAGCCGTTGGCGGCCTCCAAGCCCAGCAGGCCACCGCCGATCACCACCGCTTTTTTATACTGCTTGGCGGCATCCAGCATAGTGTCGACATCTTTAATATCGCGAAAACCGATAACGCCCTCTTTATCATGGCCTGGTATCGGAATAATGAAAGGGTTGGAACCGGTCGCTAGCAGCAGTCGGTCATAACGTGCGGTGGTGCCATCGTCAGCAACAACCTTCTGTCCCCTGCGATCAATATCAACCACGGGTTTTCCGGTGTGCAAGGTGATGTTGTTCTCGTCATACCACGCTTGGCTGTTGAGAATAATGTCATCAATGGTCTTCTCACCGGCCAACACAGGGGAGAGCATGATGCGGTTATAGTTGCAGTAAGGCTCTGCACCAAATACGGTAATGTCGTATTTATCAGGTGCTATTTTCAATAACTCCTCCAGCGCACGTATGCCCGCCATGCCATTACCAACCAGAACCAGTTTTTCTTTCATCTGCTACTCCACGATATTCGGGGTTATCTCTAATTATTGGACATATCAGAGCAAGCGACGTGCCAAGCAAGTGATGGTGAGGTAAAAAAACGGCGCACCCATAAAAATCGATATAAACTATATTGTTACCACCCTATGTCTGTGCGTTCATCGCGCTCGAATGGGGGACCTGTGAAATGCTGTTTTCGCCTTAAAATCGAGCAGGCAATCAAACGCTTGCACCATCAGTGTGCGTCATATTTTATCGCGCCTGATTGGCAATAATTTTTATCGCCTGTCAAGTAGCTGAGAAGTGATCATAGGGTCATATATAGCTCGCCTCCTGAGGTAAAGCATGCGCACGCTGAATAGTTACACCAAAGATAAATTATATAGCAAAAAGAGTTAATATTGTATTTGACCCCTTTACTCTGTATAAATAAACAGTGGTTCTCAGGTTGAAGCCCGTCAACAAGGGATTTACCGGGCTATATCAGCGCACGTGTTGCATATCCGGGTATATGTTTTTTGTAGTCCCCTGTAACGCATTGATATTGCTTTGTATTTTCAAAGATGGAAGAGGTCATTAGAAAATAGATGGCTCAAAAATAGTCTCACTGGCATAAAAAGTCAGAGTGATAATTTTTGGTTTCATTGCAATGCATTGAAAATAAACAACTAATAATCAATCGATTATTTATTTCCTAAATCCTGCAAGTAAAAATACCGCAAATCACCCCCCAAAAAAGTGATCACTTATTGGCCTGAGGGTGGTGGATTATCACCCACCCTCAAGCTAAAGAAGCAGAATAACGCCCTCGTTGTTCTTTCTGCTGAACGAGTCGAGTGTTTTTTTGCTCGCTCAATGCAGAACAAGCAGCAGAACCCCTGCCTGTCTTTTTCAAAGCATCCGACGCCCATGGTTTCGTTTTCTAAGCGGCGAGTTTTAACCAGTCATCCCACGGCTCAGTGTGTAAATGGTGTT